>NZ_JAFCTT010000007.1:0-201919 GCF_049896165.1 Brevundimonas sp. TWP3-1-2b1
GCCGGCCTGCTGCGCTGGTTGATGGCTGCGCAGACCGGCCTCTTGCCACCCCAGCCAATCACGGCTCAGATCACCAAAGGACTCTCGTTATGGCTGGATGAGAAACGGGGGTCACGTCACCAGCTATCCTCGGGATGGCGCACGAGCTTTTCTCACTCTCTATTCATAAACCCGCGCAGTTCTGCCTCGGCGCGCTGGAACCCCCTCGTCGAAATTCAGCCTGGACCTGGTCAACTTGCGCAGGTCCAGCGTCTTGTTGCCATTCTCTCCGACCCCGGCGGATCACGCGACGACGAAGCGATCTGGGACAAGGCCGCTTCGGAAATCCTCGAAGCCGTCATCCTCCACGTGCTCTACACGGCCGACGACGCTGACAAGACGCTGCTCAAGGTCCGTGAGCTCCTCGCCGACCTCGACGCCGCCGCCGACGCGATGGTGAAGACTCTGCACCGTCTGGGTCCAAACGGTGAACCGCAGACCCACCCGTTTATCAAGACCGCGGTGAAGGGCTATGCGGCCATGCACGACCGTTTCCGAACCTCGGTCCAGGGGACGGCGCGCTCCTACCTCAAGTGGCTGGCCGGTGAAGACGTCGAGCGCTGCCTTTCGGGCTCCGACTTCCGCATGGGGGACCTGATGTGCGCCGAGGCCCCGGTCTCGCTCTATATCCAGGTCGCTCCGGCCGATGCCGCCGCCCTGCGGCCGCTGGTCCGGCTCCTCTTTTATGCTGCAGCCCAGTCCCTGGCCGCGCATGAAACCACAGACGCCACCGGCCGGCCCAAGCGCCACAAGCTGCTCATGTTGATGGACGAGTTCCCGCTGCTGGGCCGTCTCGCCTTCTTCGAAAAGTCGCTGAGGCTGATGAGCGGCTACGGCATCAAGACCATGTTCGTGGCGCAGTCGCTGAACGACATCGTCGAGACCTACGGCACGCATAATACGATCCTGGACAACTGCTACATCTACACCGCCTTCGCCGCGCTCGATCCCCTGACCCAGGACAAGGTCTCCAGACTCACAGGCACGATCACCGAGACGCGTACCAGCCGAAGTGGCCCGGCCGGGTTCGGCGCTGGACGAAGTTCGGTCTCTCGCTCCGAAGTCGAGCGGCCCCTGCTGGAGCCTGGCGAGATCCGCGCCCTCCCGGACGACGATCAGCTGGTCTTCATCGCAGGCCAGAAACCCCTCCGCACCAAAAAGCTCAAATACGACCAGCGCCAGCCGTTTCGGTCGCGCGCGAAGATCCCACCCCCGGATCAGGCGGCGCGGGTCGACACCCCTGGTCGCGCAGCCAATCCCTGGGCCGGCCGTCGCGCCCTGGGCGAAGACCCGGCGGCTTCGCTGCCGCTGTTCAAGGAAGTGGCTGGGGCCATCGACGACAAGAAGGCGGCCGCCAAGACGGCGGAGATCTACGAACGGGTGGCTGGAGAGATGGCCGCTCAACAGGCCGCGCTGGATCAACTGCAAGGCCAAAGCCAACAGTAAGGAATAAGCGTATGCGCAAGTCCGAAGCTGCCCGCACCCGCGTTCAAGTCTATCTCACCGACGCCAAGGTCATCGCCGGTCTCAACCGCGAGGCCAAGGTCTCCAAGGCCACGCTCAGCCAGGCGGCGGGCCGGGCCATCGCTCGAGGTTTGCAGAAGGCCCCCCAGGCCGACCCCGAAGACCGGCTGCTGCAGCTGGAACGATCGCTTCGCGATCATATGCGGGCGACAGCCCGGGACATGCAGATCATCCAGGAACTGCAGATCGAGGTGGCCAAGGCGCTGTTTCTGCGCATGCCCGACGCCTTCGCGGACGAGGATCCCACGGTGCAGAAGGCCGTCGAGCACCGTATCGAACGGCTGCTGGACGCCACGGCGGCGCGGATCGTCCACGGCCGCTCGGAACGCCCCTCGGCCGCAGACCGAATAGAAGGTGAGCCCCAAACTTTCCGGGCCGCGAACTAGATGCAACCCCATCCCATCGTCGCCGAGCGCAAGCTTGAGGCCCTGCGCCACGCGCTTGGCGACACGGTGCTGGCCGCGCTCGTCGAACCGACGGTCGTGGAGATCATGGCCAACCCCGACGGCCGGATCGTGCTCGACATCCTCGGCGCAGGCCGACGCGACACCGGTGAGCGTCTGTCGGCTGAAGCCCGGGACCGGGTGATCAAGTTGATCGCCGACTATGTTGGGGAGCCGGTGACCCGCGAAGATCCCAGGCTATCCGGCGTGTTGCCCGAAACCGGCGAGCGCTTTCAAGGTGTGCTGCCGCCGGTCGCCCGCGCGCCCGCCTTCTCCATCAGGAAACGTCCGGCGGTGATCTGGGGGCTGAATGACTATGTGCGGGACGGTATTATGAGCCAAGCGCAGGCCGGGGCGCTGCGCACGGCCGCGATCGAGCGTCGCAACATTTTGATTTCTGGAGGCACGGGCTCGGGCAAGACGACCTTGGCCAATGCCGTCCTGGCGGAGCCGGCCTTCGCCGACGACCGCGTCTTCCTGGTCGAGGATACGCCGGAGCTGCAATGCTCCGCCTGGGATGTCGTCGCCGTGCTGACGCGTCGATCGCCCAAGGTGATTGGCGTGGTCGATCTGGTGCGCGACGCCCTTCGGATGCGCCCCGATCGCATCGTCGTCGGCGAGATGCGGGAGGGTTCGGCCGCCCTGGAAACCCTTAAGAGCTGGAATACGGGTCATCCCGGTGGCCTGTCGACCATCCATGCCAACTCAGCCGAGGACGCATTGCGGCGGCTCGAGGACCTGATCGCCGAGGTCTCCAGCACGGTCCCGAGGCGCGCCATCGGCCAGGCTGTGGACAGGATCGTCCATATTCGGCGGACAACTGAGGGCCGACGCGTCGAAACCGTCCTGGCCGTCGATGGCGATGTTGGCGACGGCTACGCTTTCCGGACATTGGCGTGAGGCCTGGAACAAAGCCTGTTCGAACCGAGGCCGCTTCGGCCTGGGTCCCGCCAGCTAAGGGATTGAACGCAAGTCACTGCAAGTCGTGATCAAAGCCAACCCAAGTCGAATGCTCGGCGTCACATCAAGTCGGATTTGGAGTTACAGTAAGTCAGATATAACTTGCTATGAAGTCATAGACAAATAATCACGATGACTGTTGACAACATGTGGAAGAGTTTGCTTGCCTTGAGTCGTGGCGCGCCCTGAAGCGCCAAACAACAGGTGAGCAACCATGCGTAGGACAGTTCCACGCGGCCTTTCGGCCGCGACGGTGATGTGCGGCCTGCTGCTTGCCGGTGAAGCCCTTGCAGGCGGGTCGGGCATGCCTTGGGAAGGGCCGCTGCAGCAGATCGTGGAATCCATCACTGGCCCGGTCGTACAGGCTGCTGCCGTGGTCGCCGTGGTGCTGTTCGGGGCCGGGGTGGCGATGAGCGAGAACGGCTCGTCGATGCGGCGGGGCCTGGGTATTCTGTTCGGCCTGTCGATCGCCTTTGCCGCATCCACCTTCTTCCTCGACTTCTTCGGCTTCGCCGGCGGCGTGGAGATCGGGTGATGCTGTCCGACCCACAAGATCGCCGCCCGGACGGTTACGAGCTGCCGGTGGCACAGGCCCTGGCCGAGCCGGTGCTGATGGCCGGGATGCCGCGTGACTACGCCATCCTTATGGGCACGATCGCCCTGATGCTGGGCCTGGCGCTGCGCATCTGGTGGCTGGGCCTGTTGTGGTGGGCCATCGCCCATGCCGTCGGCCTCTACGCCGCTCGCACCGACAAGCGGTTCTTCGATGTGTTGCGGCGCCATCTGGCCCTGCCCGGACATATGGACGGGTAGGGCGATCATGCGGTTCCTCGACGAACATCGCCGCCGTCCCGCCGCTCTGGCGGATCACCTGCCCTGGGCCGCCCTGGTCGCGCCCGGCGTGGTGCTGAACAAGGACGGCTCATTTACGACGGGCTTCCGTTTCCGGGGACCGGATCTGGAGTCCTCGACCGAAGACGAGCTGATGGCCGTCCGGGCTCGGCTTAACAACGCCCTGAAGCGGCTCGGCACCGGCTGGTGCCTGCATGTCGAGGCGCGCCGCCGACCGGCTGACCCATATCCGGAAACCGAATTCGAGGTTCAGGCCGCCTGGTTGGTGGACGCTGAACGCGCCGCGCTCTTTTCCGGGTCCGAACCCGCGTTCGAGACTGACTTTCGCCTGGCCGTGACCTGGCTCCCTCCGGCCGACGACACGCGGCGGATGGAACGCTGGCTGTTCGACGGTCTGGGCAAGGCCGGACGTGATTGGCGCACGGCGCTCGAGACCTTCCGCCGCGAGACCGACGGCGTGCTCGACCTGCTCACCGACGCCTTGCCGGAGATCGAGCCGCTGGACGATGGCGCGCTGCTGACCTGGCTGCATGACTGCGTTTCTCCGCGCTCGGTGTCGATCCGCCCCGATCAGACGCCGATGTTCCTGGACGCCGCCCTGGCCGAGGTCGGCCTCACCGGCGGCGTCTCGCCCAAGCTGGGTGACCGGTGGCTGAAGGTGGTCTCGGTGCGTGGTTTGCCGTCTGCGACCCGGCCGGGTCTTTTGGATGCGCTGGGTGCCCTGCCGTTCGACTACCGCTGGAGCGCCCGGTGGATTGGGCTCGACAAGGCCGAGGCCGAAACCGAGATCGTGCGGCTGAGGAAGCGCTGGTTCGCCAAGCGCAAAGGCGTCGGCACCCTGATGCGCGAGGCCATCACCAAGGAGGAGGTGCCGCTCCTGGACACCGACGCGGCCGGCAAGGTCGAACAATGCGACGGCGCGCTGGAAGCCCTCGGCGCCGAGGCCGCCGCCTTCGGCTATCTGACCCTGACAGTCACGGTCCTGGACATCGATGCCGGCGTGGCGGCGGAGAAGGCCCGGGCGATCGAGGCGGCGCTCAACGCTCAGGGGTTCGTGGCGCGGGTCGAGGATTTGAATGCCGTCGAGGCCTGGTTGGGCTCTCTCCCTGGCGAGCCCTATGCCGATGTGCGCCGGCCGCTGGTGTCCACGCTCAATCTCGCCGACCTCTTGCCGGTCTCGGCGGTCTGGGCCGGTCCCGCCTGCGACGCCTGTCTCGACGGACCGCCCCTGGCGGTGGCGCGGACCACGGGATCCACGCCGTTTCGTCTGGTGCTGCACGTCGGCGATGTCGGCCACGCCATGGTGGTGGGCCCGACGGGCTCGGGTAAATCCGCGCTGCTGTCTTTCCTGGCCCTGCAGTGGTTCCGCTATCCTGACGCCCGGGTCGTGTTCTTCGACAAGGGCCGGTCGGCCCGTGCGGCGACGCTGGCGGCCGGCGGCCGCTGGCGGGCCTTGGAACCCGGGAGCGCGTTTGCGCTCCAGCCGCTCGGTCGGGTCGACGACGAAGCCGAGCGCGCCTGGGCGGCGGAATGGCTGGCTGAGACCGTCCGGCTGGCCGGTGTCGAGCCGACGCCCCGGGTGCGTGAAGAGATCTGGGTCGCGCTTGCGGCCCTGGCCGATGCGCCCGTCTCTCAGCGAACCCTGACGGTCTTCTGCGCCCTCGTGCAGGATCGGGCTGTTTCCGCCGCGCTGGATCCGCTGACTCTCAAGGGTCCGCACGGCGCGTTGCTCGACGGTGCAGCCGTTAGCGACGCTCCCAGCCGGTTCGATACCTTCGAACTGGAGCGATTGATGGCCACGCCCTCGGCCGTGGCCCCAGTTCTCTCAGCCCTGTTCCACCATCTGGAGCGTGACTTCGACGGTCGGCCGACGATGCTGATTCTGGACGAGGCCTGGCTCTTCCTCGGCGAGACCGCCTTCGCCGCCAAGATCCGCGACTGGCTGAAGACGCTGCGCAAGAAGCGGGTGGCCGTGGTTTTCGCGACCCAGTCGCTGGACGACGTAGCCGCTTCCAGCATCTCGGCCAGCCTGATCGAGAGCTGCCCGACCCAGGTCTTCTTGCCCAACCCCCGCGCCTTGGAGCCGGCCTCGGCCGCCCTCTATCGCGGCTTCGGGCTCAACCGTCGCCAGTTGGAACTGATCGCGTTCGCTGCGCCCAAGCGATCCTACTACTGGCGACAGCCCCGGGGTTGGCGGCTGTTCGATCTCAAGCTCTCCGGGGTCGGCCTGGCGCTCTGTGCCGCTTCCGCGCCCGAAGATCACAAGCTCATCGACGAAGTGCTGGAGCGGCTCGGCCAGACCGATGGGGCTCCAGTCGATCCATCGCAGCCATCCGCGTTCGCGCGAGAATTCCTCAAAGCCAAGGGAGTGCATCATGTCGATTCAGTCTTCGACGCCTTCACCGATCTGCCGATCGCCGCAGAATAGGGCAGGGGCGCTCGCCCTCGCGCTTGCGGCGGGTCTGGCCGCCTGTTCCGATCCAGAGCCGGCAAAGGCTAATCCGCCGGCAAGTTCTCCGATCAGCCCGCCCCAGGCCGTGGTCTTTGATCCGCGCAATCACATCGAGAACGCGCTCCAGGCCTCACGCCAGCTCGATAGCTTGGCCAACGAGGCGCGGATGCTGGCCAATCAGGCCCGCGAGCTCGCCGCCTCGCCCTATAGCCACCTCGGCGAGACCACCTCCGCCCTGCGCGACATCGGTGAACTGGCCAAGAACGTTCGGGGCGTCGCCTCGACCGTGACACAGCTGGAGGATCAGTTCGCCGATCTCTATCCCACCGCTGTGGAGGGTCTGGATCCCGCCAACGCCCTGCAGCAGAGCGAGCGCCGCACGACGGCCGCCCGCGAGACCGCTCAGGACCTGGCTCGCACCGCCGCCGAACTCGAGCGGCTGAGCCAAGGCCGAGATCGCCGTCTGCAAGGCGCCCTGTCCGCCAGCGAGCAGGCCCAGGGTCAGACGGCTGCCATCCAGTCCTCGACCCAGATCCTCGCGGTCCTGGCCGAAGACCTGAGCTCGATGCGCACCATCATGCTGGCCCAGTCCCGGCTGATGGCCGAGCAGACAGCCCGCACGGCCGCCGAACGCGCCGCAGGAGCGGAGTCGCGGCGGCAGTTCTATGGGCGGGACGGCGCGACGCCCGCTGCGCCCAGTTTCGATCCCTACTCGCGCGCGCGGAACTGAGGGGTCCGACGATGGCTGCGCCCAGCATGGAAACACCGAACGAGCTGATGGTGGTGTTCTCAAACACCATCTCGGCAGGCTTCGATGCCCTCCAAGGTCCGATCAACGGCGTTTTCGGTCTGATGATCGTCTTGGTCGTCACGCTGACGGGCATTCAGTGGATGCTCTCGCCCCAACGCGACATCCTTGCGTCCGGCTTCGGTAAGGTCCTGCTGATCGGCCTGTTCGCCTACATCATCAACGACTGGCAAAGCCTGGCCGAGACCCTTCAAGTCGGCTTCGTCGATCTGGGCCTGACGGCCGGCGGCGGCACGCTGTCTCGCGGCGAGTTCTTGAACCCCGGGGCAATCCTCCAGCAGGGCTGGGAGATCGTGAAGGCGCTGGGAGAGACCCCGGCGCCGGTCAACAATCCGCTCGACGTCGCCGGCAACCTGACCGACGCCCTCATCCTGGGCCTGGCCATGATCGGCATCATGCTGGCCTTCGCGGTCCTCGCGCTTCAGATCATCGTCACCCTGCTCGAGTTCAAGATCGTCACCCTGGGCGGGTTCGTGCTCTTGCCGTTCGGCATCTGGTCGAAGTCCGCCTTCCTCGCGGAACGGCCGCTCGGCTATGTCGTCTCCTCCGGCCTGAAGGTCTTGGCCTTGGCCATCGTGGTCTCGGGTGCGCGGACGGTGTTCGACCAGCTCCAGCCCTCGGCCAACCCCGACCTCTACGAGGCCCTGACCATTCTCGTGGCCTCCATGCTGCTGGCCATGCTGGCCATCTTTATTCCGAACCTGGCCTCTGCCCTCGTCACCGGCGGTCCAGCGCTCGGTGCCGGGTCGGCGGTGACCGGCGCTCTGGCGGTCGGCGGCGCGGGCGCCTTGGCCGGCGGCGCGATCATGGGGGCCGGGGCCGCCGTCGCCGGTTCGGCCTCGAAGCTCGCCGGAGCGTCCAAGGCCGCCGCCGGTGCGAGCTCGGGCCGTGCAGGCCCGCCGTCCGGCGGCTCCACGCCGTCGCGCCCGTCCAATGACAACCCATCCCCGCGTGGTCCAGGGTCGGCATCCCCCCATGCCGGAACGAGTGGGCAGAGCTCACGAGCCCCGGCGGCTGCGCCGGCCCCTGCCACCGGGACGCGATCGGCCAATATCAGCGGAGCCTGGGCGGCCCCGAGCGATGCGGACTCAGTCACGACCAAGTCCGCCCCGTCCGGTCGTCCTGCCGACGCCGGCCCTGGTTCGTCGGCATCGTCTTCGCCCTTCGGACAAGCGAAATCGGGTCGCCCAGAAGCCCAGATCAACCGCGCAGCCGAAGCCGCACGCCAAAGCTTCCACCGGGCCGCCGGCCGATCAGCAACCTCAGGTCAATCGGCAGGCCGCCCTGCGGCCCGGGCGGCGGCCTTGCAGGCGTTTTTTACCGCCAACACCGCACGAGGCCTGCTGCCCGCCGGCGAAACCTCGGGCGCGATCTCGCCCAGCCTTCGAACTGAGGAGACCTGATCCATGCACCCCTTCTTTCGACCCAAACGCGCCCTGGCCTCGGCCCCCGAAAGCACACCCTACCAACGGGCGGGCCAAGTCTGGGATGACCGGATGGGCCTGTCCATCGCTCATGCCCGGAACTGGCGGCGCATCGCCCTGGCCAATCTGGTGCTGGCCGGCTTCCTCGGCGCGGGCTGGTGGGTCCAGGCCGACCGGGCTGTGGTCAAGCCGTTCGTGGTCGAGGTCTCGGACCTGGGACAGACCCAGCGCATCACCGCCATCGGTGGACGCTACGAGCCGACCGAGGCCCAGACGGGCAGGGCGCTGGCGGACTGGATCCGCGACGTCCGCTCCAAATCCATCGACCCGATCGTCATCCGCCAGAATTGGCTGCGGGCCTACGACCTCGTCACCCCAAAGGCCGCGTCCTTCCTCAACAATTGGGCTCAGGCCCACGATCCTTTCGCCGAGGCTGGGCGCGAGGCCGTCAATGTCGAGGTGCTGAACGTCGTGCGGCGCACCGAGCGCACCTACGATCTGCAATGGCGCGAGACCCGTTTCGTCAACGGCCAGTCCGCCGGGACCGAACGCTGGCGCGCCCTGATCACCACCACTCTGCAGCCGCCCCGCACAGAGGCTGAGCTGATGAAGAACCCCCTGGGACTGAAGATTGAGGACGTGTCATGGACACCCGACGCCTCTTGAGCCTGGCCGCCTGCGCCATGCTCCTATCCAGCTGCGCCATCCTCCGCCCCTTCGGCGGCGGCGCGGCGCCGCTGCCGGATGTGCCGCGCTCTGCTTTGGCTTCCGTGTCGAATGTTCGGCCGATCCTGCCGGCCCGAAATGCGACGGAGAGGCCTTATCTCGGTGGCGCCGCCGGAGTTGAAAACGACACACCCATCGTGAGCGACGGTGCTGAACCGGTCTTTGGCGAAGGCGATGCCGGCGAGGACGAGTTCGTGGTGGCGCAGGACGCTGCGTCTTCGTCCCCGGAGCCGCCGCCGCCTGCGCCGCCTCGTGCGCCCCCCGCGACAGGGAGATCGGCCATCGCCGTGGCCAATGTCGAGGCGCGGGCGGCGTCCAGCGCTGACCGCTTCGTCGGTGGGATGCAGATCTTCGCCTACGACCCTGGGCGGGTCTATGAGATCTGGACCGCGCCGCTACGGGTCACCACCCTGACCCTCGCGCCGGGCGAGACGGTCACTTCCAAGGCGGCCGGCGACACCGTGCGCTGGCAGATCGGCGAGGCGTCGTCAGGCGCCGGCCCCAATCAACGCACTCACGTCCTCCTCAAACCCCTGGAGCGCGGCCTCGAGACCAACCTCGTCGTCACCACCTCGCAGCGGGTCTATTTCCTGCAGCTGAAAAGCGGCGCGCCGGAAGGCTTCAATGCCGCCGTGGCCTGGGACCTGGGTGCGGTCATCCCGCCTGACGCGGCGGTCAGCGAAGGCGTCGCCGCGAACCCGGCTGATCCTTTGGTCACCCCCTCCGGTCCGCTGGACGCGCACTACCGCATCGCGCCGCGCGGTCGGGCCCCGCGCTGGACCCCGACGTCCGTGTTCAATGACGGGACGCGGACCTTCATTACCTTTGCGGCCGATCTGCAGGTGGACGAGGCGCCCGCCCTGTTCGTCATCGCGCCGGACGGCCAGATGCAGATGGTCAACTATCGCCAGCAGGGCGGCTTGTTCGTGGTCGATCGCGTATTCGACCGGGCGGAGCTCCGCCTTGGCGATAGCCGCCCGCAGATCGTGCGCATCGAACGCCTGCTGGACCTCACAGGAGGCCGGTCATGACCGATCCGATCTCCCCCGACGCGCCCCTGCCCAAGGCGCCACCGCCCGGGCTTTCAACCCGGGCCCCGCGTCCCACGGCGGTCCGCCTCCGCAAATCCGTGGTCCAGGGCGTGGTGATCGCCGCCGCCGCCCTGCTGTCGGGCTCCCTGGCCTGGGCCTTCGTTGTTCAGCCCGAGCTTCGCGCCAATGCGCGAGAGAAAGCCGACGAGGGGCGGCTCGACGAGGCGCGCGGGACCGTCCGCGCCTCGGATGTCGTGACCGATCAGCCCGCCAGCTACGATCGGCTGGGCGACCAGCTGCCCGAGCCAAGACGGCTGGGCGGCGACCGCGAGCCGGCAACCGCTTCCGCGTCCGCGTCACCTCCACGCGTGTCCAGCCCCGACTATTACGGCCCGGTCGCGGCGGCCCCGAGCGCCCCACGTCGGTCCGCGGCCCAGGACGCCGCTGGGTCGGGGCTGTTCTTCGGTGGCGGGTCTGGCGGCAGTCCGGCCGGGCAGGGCGGCGCCCAGGTCGAAGCTTCCGCCGGTCCGGGTCGTGACTACGGTGCGGTCTACAACGGCCACGCGCTGATGGCCCCGTTGTCGCCGTTCGAGCTCAAGGCTGGAGCGATCGTCTCGGCGGCGCTCCTGACCGGCATCGACACCTCGCGCAGCGGTCCGGTCGTGGCGACCGTGACCCAGAACGTGTTCGACACCGTCAGCGGACGACATCTGCTCGTACCCCAGGGCACGCGGTTGATCGGCCGTCACGACGGCGAAAGCAGCTACGGCGACCGCCGCGCCTTCCTGACCTGGGAACGGCTGATCCTGCCCAACGGCAAGAGCCTGACCCTGACCGAGGAACCGGGCGTTGACGCCCAAGGCGCGGTCGGCGTCCAGGGCCGGGTCGATCGCCGTCTGTTCCCGCTCGCGGTCGCGACCCTGTTCGCCGGCGCCATCACCACCTTGGGTCAGATCGCCCGTGACGACGGTGACGGCGGCGGTGGACTGCTGGGCGATGTCGGGGACGCCACCGCCATCGAGGGCGCGCGGGTCGGCGGGAGCCTGATCGACCGCGAGCTGCAGGTCCGGCCGTCCATCCGCTTGCGGGCGGGAGCGCCGGTGCGGGTGCTGATCACCCGCGACCTGATCCTGGAGCCCTACCGGCCATGACCAGATCTCGTATTCGACGACTGGCCTTGTGGGTGGCTTCGCCCCTCGTGGCGTTAGCCGGCGTTTCGCTGGTGGCCGATCATGCGCCGGCCCTGGCGCTGATCAACGAAAGCCCGAGCCTGCCCCTCGGCCTCTATACGCGAACCGTGACGTCGGAGCCGGCACGCGGCGACGTGGTCGCCTTGGCCCAACCGCCATCGACGCGACCTTATCTCGGCCGCCTCGGCATGCCGTCGGATGTGAAACTGCTCAAGCGCGTGGCGGCCGTCGGCGGGGATCGCGTCTGTGCGGCAGCCGGTAAGGTTACGACACGGCGCCGCGACGTTGCGGTTGTCGCCCGAGACCGCCGCGGCGCCACCCTGCCGGCGTGGCAGGAGTGTCGAGTGTTGCGCGCGGACGAACTGTTCGTGCTCGGCGATACGCCGGGAAGTTTCGACAGCCGCTATTTCGGTCCGATCCGTCGGGCGCAGGTGGACGGCGTCTATCGGGAGACACTGACATGGTGAGATCGTTGCTCGTCACCCTCGCGGCATTCGCGGCGGCAGGCTCCGCCTCGGCCCAGAGCGCTGACTGGCGTCAGGCCGGCGGCGATCTGTTCGCCGGCGTCGAAGCAGAGGCGGCGTCGCCGACGCTAGAAGACGATCCGACTGACGCCATGGACCTTCCCCGGCTCGGTCCTCTCAGCCAGCCTTTCATGTCGGCCATCGCCACGGCCGCCGACCGGCACGGCCTTGATCCTAAACTGCTGCACGCCCTCGTGGTGGTGGAGAGCGCATACCGTAACGAGGCCTGCTCTCCAGTCGGGGCCTGCGGCCTGGCTCAACTGATGCCGGGCACCGCCGCCGAACTGGGTGTCCGCGACCGCTTCGATCCAGCCGAAAACCTCGCCGGCGGCGCGGCCTATCTGGCGACACAGATGCTGCGCTTCGGCGATCTGCGGCTAGCGCTGGCAGCCTATAACGCCGGACCTGGCCGCGTGGCCCGCCTCGGCCGGATCCCTGATATCCGCGAGACCCAGGACTATGTGGTCAGCGTCGTGGACTGCTACCTTGCTCTGACGGCGGGCCGGGGCGTTCGCAGTTCCCGCGAATGCCGACCGGGAGGCGGCCGATGACCTCCGATCTGGACGCTGCAGCTGAGACACAGGCCGAAGGTGACGAAGACCTCCTGACCCGGAACCAGGCCTCGGAGTATCTGCAGCGGTTCGGCATACGCATGAAGCCGACGACCCTCGCCCGCGCCTGGTCAGTAGGCAATGGTCCGCCCTGCCGACACATTCGCGGCAAGCCCCTTTACCCGCGCGGCGTTCTGCGTGGCTGGGCCGAGGCGCAGGACACCGGTTTGCGCCGTGCGGCCTGGGAACGCCCCGCGCCAGAACGGCGGGCGCAATGAGCTTCATGATTGACGGCGTGACGATCGAGAGCGGCGGACCTGAGGACCGGCTGCTGCCATGGGAGCGAGTTCAGGACATCATCGGCATCAGCCGCACGACAGCTTGGCGCATGGAGAATGCAGGAACCTTTCCCTCCCGCGTGACGGTCTCGCCCGGCCGCGTCGGATGGTGGGAAAGCGAGCTCACAGCTTGGAAAAGCGTCCGCAGCGTCGCCAAGCCCTTGGCTTCGCCTCGGAAGCCGAAGTCGCCCCCCAAAGCATTGTCGCCACCGGTGAAGCCGCGTCTGCCCGGCATGGCCCGACGCGCGCCCCTTCGGTCGGACTCGCCATCGCCTCACCCGGTACCGGTCCAGTTGGAGCTCCCGGCCGCACCCCCGCTCGCCCCTCAATCGCCACTCCGGCCCCGGCGTCGGGCTCAGCCAACCAATCTCGATCAGAGTGACTTTGGGTTTTGAACCTGACAGGACAGGCGGCGTCGCCCGTGACGGCAGACGTCCTGATCAACTCATGCCGTCGTAGATCTGAAGGCGGATGCCGACATCGTCGGCCTCGGACGGGTCCATGAAGGCATTGACGCTGGTCAGTTTCGTCTGGGCGTCGTCGATAGAACGCCACGGCAGGGCAAGCACCCAGCGCTGGGCGAAATCCAGTGTCCTGACGAGCGGGCGAGGGTTTCCCGTGTTCGACAGAGCCTTCAGCGCGCTTAGATAGTTGCTGCGAAAAATCGTCGGAATAATGATGCGTTCTTCGCCCTCGGCAACTAATTCGGCGTTCATCATGATCCGGGCGATCCGACCATTGCCGTCGGCGAAGGGATGAACCTCAGAGACCAGGAACATCATATAGACCGCGCGAGCAAAGGGCGTATCCAGGCTGCGATAAAGCTCGAAACCGGCGTCCAAAGTGCCTTTGACCTGATCCGGCGCGACGAACACGGTCTGGCCGGCGCGGTTGGTCTCCTGCTTGAACCGCCCGGGTCCCTTTTCCGGCCGGGCCGCCATCAAGACGGCATGACGGCTGCGAAGACGGTCGGACAGGTCGTCGACGGTGCGGGGACGCCGGCTCATCTCGACCGGGTCGGAGACGATGCGCCAAGTGCCGAGGACGTCATGAGCGTCGGCCGGACGCGCATTGGGAATGACATTGTCGAAGACGATGGCGGCCGCTTCGGCCACGTCAAACTCGGTGCCTTCGATGAAGTTCGAGAAATAGGCTTCGAAGAAGGCAAGGGTCGCCCGGCCGTCCGGGCTGCGCTCCGGCGTGACCCGGGTCGCCGGGGCGGTCGAGCGAAGCTCCGCGTGCAGCGTCTCGAACAACGCCATCCGATCCGGGTCATAGGGAACGCCTTGACCCCGTGCCCGCCCGCGATCGGTTTCCAAGGGCGCGTTGTGCGTTCCAAGCAAGGCGCCGATCAGCCGGTCGAGATCGATGAGTTCGCTCTCGCGGCCGAGGGTAGGGGCGATTCGGCGCGCCTCATCGCGAAGGCGGTTGAGGGCCTCTGGCCCGTTCCGGCGGACCAGATCGTCCAGACGGGTTTCGAGCTCGGGACGGCTCAAGGTCCGGCTGACGTCCCCGCTGCGGCGGCGGGACGGAACCATATTATCCAGGAAGGCCCGGGCCTGCGACGACAAACGCAGGCCGCCGATGAAGGGCTTGTCGGTATCGAGCGCCTCGGGGCCTCGCCGCGAGCGAAGGGTGAGGCCCGGCAATTCGACATCGCGCTTGCGGTTCGAGATGACGAACACGGATCCATCGGACGCCGGCGCGTTCTCAAGGGCGGTTCGATCGGCGATCAGCGCGCCTGGGGCGTAGGCCGCGACGACGGGCCAGAGATTGCGGCGAATGACATGCTCCGGTGGATCGACCAGGTTCTTGGTGTACAGACGCGGGCCGATCTGACGGACGGCGCCTTTCGCGCGGGCGCGCGCGACCACGTCCGATAAGGCCGTGGTCGAAAAGAAAACTTCCGGAAGGCTGGCGAGCGGATTGGCGGGCATGAGGTGTCTCTCCAAGAGCCGAAATACCGGATTTATGGGACTTAGAGCGAGAATAGTGCGGATTGTTGGGGTTTAAGAGCTGCGGGCTCTATTTGTGGAGGCGCTCGCCGACGCAGGGGTGACCGCAGATGACCCGAACCGGGTCGAAGGCTCCCAGCCCCTTATCCAAAGCCGTTGATCCAGCCCTCAAGCTCCGACCAATCGTTGCGAGTGGCGAGGTCGAGGCCCACGAAGGCGAGAAGATCCAGGTGGGCCTGAGAGACCGAGCCTTCCCGGCTGGCCGCCATGCACATGGTCATGACGGCCTGCTGGGCTCGGCCATCCGCGCACAGCGCGAGCGCCCGCGCCTTCGCCGCGTCCAGGTTCTGGGCGGCCTTCACGGCGGATGCGGGCGCGTCGGGCGTTCCGGACGCCGGGGCGCCCACCGACGCGCCGGTCAGGTGATCGGCCCATTTGGACAGAGCGGCCCGCTTCTCTGGGACATAGGTGTAGCGGTCGTAGATCGCCGTGACGGCGGCGCCGTCTTTCGGCGTGTGGCCCAAAACCAGACCCACGATGAATCGCGTGACGCCGTAGCGCCCGGTCAGGGTCGTCGCACCGGTTCGGCGCACGTCGTGAGGGGACCGAAGCGGCAGCTTGCGACGCTCGAAGATGCGCGAGAACGTCCGCGTGATCGCCTGCTCGTCGATGCATTGATCGGCGACCCGGGGAGAGGGGAAGACGAACGGGCTGTCGGCATCGAGAGCGAAGGCTGCGGAGAGCACCTCCAGGGCTTGTGAGCTGAGTGGGACGACATGTTGGTGGTTCGCCTTGGCGCGTTCGGCCGGAATGACCCACAGCGCGGCGTCCAGGTCGAACTCCTCCTTGCGCGCGCCGGCGATCTCGTTGCGGCGGGTCAGGGTCAGCATCAACAGCTGGATCGCCAGGGCCATGACCGGCTCCGGCCGCGCGGCCAGGCCAATGTTGAGGTAGCCGGGCGGCCGAGGCTCTGCACCTTCCAGCGCGATGCCCCACACCAACCGCAGACCGGGCTCGTCGAGCAGCCGGTCACGGGACACCAGGGCCAACGGCCGCGCTAACCCAACCACTGGATTGGCGTCGATCATCTCTTCCTGCACGGCAAAGGCCATGACGCTGTGAAGAAGCCCGCCGATCGACGCGGCGCTGGCGGCGGAGAGGCGCCGTTCGGTGACGAGTGAGCGCATGAAGGTCTTGACCTCAGCCCGCTTCAGATCGCGCGGCGCTATCGCGCCCAGAGACGCGGCGATATGGCGTTTCCAAAGATGGCGCTCATTGGCGATCGTCCGGGGGCGTTTGGGCCGACGCCGACCACCGTGCAACCCGAGCTCCGCCGCAGCCCAGTAGATCTCGGCGATCTCATCCAATGTCGCCTGAAGCGGAGCCGGCAGATTGGCCGCAGCGCGCTCGGCGACGGGATCGACGCCTTGGAGAAGCTCCAACCGAAGTTCCGTCGCCTTCTGCCGCGCGGCGGCCAACGAGATCTCAGGATAATCGCCCAGAATGACGCGACGTCGCGGTCCACCCTTGACGGCATAGCGAACTTCGAACTGCCTCAGACCCGACGGCCAGACGCGCAGGGCCCGACCGCGCGCGCCTGAGACTTTGCGCCGAAGCGGCGATCGAGCGGCTTCAGACCCGCGATTTGACGATCCGTCGTTATGGTTGGCGTCGGCATTGCACGGCGTCCTGATGGTCAGACCGACAGAGCCTAGCAAAGAAGGGGGGCATTAGGGGGGCAGTTTGTGCAAACTTCGACGCAATACGGCGAACAGCGTTGAAAAGGTCGTCCTTCACGATTTCATAGACTTATGCGCGGTTTGCAATGTTCTGAACAACGGCGAAATGGCATCTGAGGCGATTTACACCGAGAGGGTCGGCGGTTCGAACCCGTCGCCGCCTACCACTTCAGAACGGCGACTGTCGACTCCGCCGGGTTCGCGTTCAGCGGCTCAGACAGACCGGCTGCAGCACGCCCGCGATATACGCCCGACCTTCCGCGATCAGGACAGCGCCGGGTTGCAGGACACACTGGGTGCCGACCTTCAACGAAACCTTCGCCCACTTGGCCCTCACGCGCGGGGCTTCCAGATCGAACTCCGCCGCAGTCGAAGCGCCCCCATCGTCGATATCGATGACGGGGCCGAGCAGCATCTCCCGTTCCTTGATCCACTGATTGAGCTTTTCGAGCCCGTAGGATTTAGCGGCTCCGACGATCTGGGTGTTCGCCATTCTAGAGGTCCCTTCCAAGGGCGGTCTTCAAAATTGCCTCCGCCGATTGGCGGACGGCCTCGGTCTGCACATTCGCCTTGATCCAGTCGCTGATCACCGTGCGACGGACACCCACCGTCGCATCGGCCGCCGTGGTCGCGCCGAGGCTCGTGATGACACCCGCCAGTTTGTCTTCGGGGATCTGAGGCACGGCAATGAGCATCACTCCCCTCGCTGTCGCAAGCCTGACCAGGTCCGCGACCCGCGTCAGGTCCGCGTCGGTCGAAACGCCTCGATCAACAGCGACGCGGAGGCCGGCGATGCGAGCAGTCCTGGTCGGGCCCGAAGTTACCTGGAGCGCGACCGCGATCTGCTCCAGCGTGATCTCGTCGGCGGCCTCGATCCGATCCATCAGCTCCGCCTTGCGCACAGCAAGATCGCCCTGGAGATCGGGCGTATAGGCGGCCTGAAGGGTCCGGTTCTCAAGATCGGCCCGGGCGCCGGTGATCTGCGACAGCTGCTCCATCGCCGTTTCGAGCCGAGCCTGATCCTGAAGGCGACGGATATCGTTCATGGCCATGAAGAGCGGGTATTCGTCGGCGCCGACTGACATCCCCCGGACGAGGTCCGTCTTCACCCGGGTGCGCGCCGCTTCCATGGCCGTCAGCACCGTCGGCAGCGTGCGGTCGATGAAGAGGTCCCGGGAGACGGAAGCCTGTGCGCCGGTCAGGAAGGCGGAGCCGGCCGCTAACGCGCGTCTGGCGCTGTCGCCGGAGACGATGGAAACGCTGTTTATGATAAGAACGGCCAGATTAGACCCGAAGGCGGTTCCCTTCAGCTCTTGGGACAGACTCAGGCGGAACTGATGATAGGCGGCGTCCGCACTGCTGACGTACAAGTTTATAACGGTGTTGCGGTAGGCAGCTCGCGACATCCCCGCGCGGCAGGCGGGCCATTGCACGTCGGCCGGGCAGTCTGACGAGTCACTCTCGAATGCGCGGTAGATGACATGCTCTGGATAGTCTCTTCTCACGAGAGCGATCTGCGATTGGAGATCCAAAATGGGTTCAGCCGAGCCGGAGAGCGAGGCGCACGCCGACAGCCCGGACGACAGCATCAAGGCAGCGAAAACGCCGACCGCGCAATGTCTGGCCACAACCCCTCCGTCGATGACAATCGTTAAGATTGTAGGCGCGGATGATGGTCTTTGTCCACATTGCAACGATCACTGAACGAAGAGCCTTGGCTATCCCCGCTCACGAAGAAGGCCGCCGGAGCGATCCGGCGGCCTTTTGTCGTTTGTCGCCCTGCCCGATCAGAACCGGAAGCTGGCCCGCAGCAGCAGGGTGTAGCGGACGTAGTTCTCGATCATTTCGGCATCGGCGCTGATGGAAATCTTGCCGAGGTCGTTGCCGACGCTGAGGTGGAAGCCGGCGATCGGGCCGCCGCCTTCGATCGACTGCGGCGTCAGGGTAAACGGCGAGCCGCCCGAAGCGAAGCGGGCTATGGTCTCGCCCGGATCGACCGAGAAGTTCTGGCGCCAGCCCAGGCGAACCTCGGGGCGGATCCAGCCGTCCTCGCCGAAGCCGTAGCCGATGTTCACGGCAGCGACGCCGGTGAACATGTGCCCGTTGCGGTCTTCGATGTTCAGGTTGAAGCCGGGTTCGGCGCCCGCTTCGGTATGGGCGTCTTCGTTGAGCGAGAAATACTCGGCATAGGCTTCAGGCCGGATGCTGAGACGGCCGAAATTCTTCTCGTAGGAAGCGCCGCCGCCCAGCGACAGCGTGAAGCCGTTCCAGCTGGAGGTATTGATGAGGTTGATGTTCTCGGTGACCAGCTGGCGCGTGGAATCGAAGGTGGCGTAGCCGCCCGCCGCCCGCGCCCAGGTGCTCCAGGCCTGGCCCTGGGCCCGCCAGTAGAGACCGAGCTCGACGAGGTTGGCGGACAGGATTTCCTCGGCCTCGGCCTCGGGATCCTCGATGTCCGACGAGGTGAAGGCCAACGACACGCCGAGGGCGCCCAGGCCCGTACCGCGCTCGATACCGCCGGCGACGCCGAAGCCCTCGGAGCGGAAGCCGTAGGTGTCGGTCTTGTCCTTGTCGGCGTAGAAATTGATTTCCTGCAGCCAGGCGCTGGTGTCGCCGGGCTCGACCGTGGCGTTGCGGCCGCTCAGGGCGCGGGTTACGGCGTCCACGCCGGACGCCAGCGAAAGCAGCGGGCCGCCAGAATGGTCAGGCAGCAGCTGCTCGTACAGGTTGATGAAGCCTTCGCGGCCGGTCTGGGAGATGAAGGCGTTGCGCAGCGCGGTGCTGGAGCTCAACGCCCCGTAGAAGGAGTCGAAGATCTGGGCCTCGACCGGGATCAGGCCCGCCTCTGCGGCCGTGCGGCGACGGGCATCGATGTAAACGTCGCCGGCGGCCACATCGGCGCCGGCGCTGACCAGGTAAAGATAAGGCGAGTTCGCCTGCACGGCCGTCTGGTCGATCGTGCCCAGGATCAGGGTGTTGGCGTCGATGACGGTGAACCGCTGGGGCCCTGTGAGCAGCGAGTTGAACCGCACGCCCAGGCCGGCGCCGGTCGCCAGATTGGCCGTGCCGTTGACGCGGAAGCCGGCGTTGGTCGAGGTCGCGGGATCGACCGTGACGATCAGATCGCCCGCCGCGCCGACGTTCAGGCTGGTGACACTGGTGCGGGTCAACTGGCGCGCATCCAGCGTGCCGTTGGTCACATTGATGTCCAGACGGCCGTCGGTGTCGGTGATCGCGCCGGTCAGGATGCCGCCGCCCGTGATGTTCAGCCGGTCCGCCCCGGCGCCGAACGAGACGTCGCCGGTCATGAAGCCGTTTTCGAGGTTCAGGGTGTCGGCGCCCGAGCCGAAGCGAACGGCGCCGATCAACACGGGCTCGTTCGAATCCGTCACTCCGTCGCCGTCAGTGTCGGGATCGGTTGTTGAGGGCGTGCTGGTCTCGCCGTACTGGCGATAGGTGACGCCCGTGGTGTTGGCGGTGACGTCGATCGCCGTCACCGTGCCGGTGAGCGCGGCTCCGGCCGTATTGGGAGCCAGCGCCGCCGTGATGGAGCCGGCGTTCTGAATCGAGGTCAGGGTGCCCGACTGGTCGCGGATCGCGTTGACGTTGGAAATGCCGCCGCCCGCCGTGGCCAGGATCGCGCCATTGTTGAACAGGACGGGCAGGTTGGCGCCGGCCGCGATGTTGACGCCCGTCGTCGGTGAGTTGGCCAGTTCGCTGGACACGCCCGCCGTGATCGTTCCGATATTGTCGAAGCGCGGGGTGGTGACGCCGGCGCCGATCGACACCGCAGTCGCGCCGCCGCCGCGGCCCAGGGCCGTGATGGAGCCTTCGTTGCGAACACCGCCGGCGATGGCTACCGTTTGCCCGCCCGGGACGCCCAGCTGCATGGCCAGACCGGTGACGTTGTTATAGACGCCGTCGCCGGTGATCACGCCTCGATTGATCAGGCCGTAGTTGGTGGTCGCGGTCGTTCCGGCGGCGCCCAGGGTAATGCCCCGCGTGGAGGATCCGACGGTCAGGGCCGCGCCGCCGCCGTAGCTGTTGATGACCGAGCTGTTCTCTGACAGGTCGGCGACGCCGTCGCCGTCCTCGTCGGTCGTAGTCGTGGTGCCCGCCACGTCGGGGATGAGGTCGGCGGGGCGCACATCCAACACGACGCCGCGGGCCACATTGCCGCCGATGACGACGGCCGAACCGCCCTGAAGCAGGTCGTCGGCGTCGAGCAGGGCCAGAGCGGTGTCGCCGGGGCGGGTGGTGTAGCGATAGCCGGTCGCGGCCATATCGCCCTGGAGTGTCAGACGCCCGCCGATGTCGCCCTGGATGTTGACCGCGTTGACGCCCCGGCCCTGAGCCGTGACCGGACCGCCAAGATTGACCGCCCCGGAGACGTTGCCCGTCTGGGAATAGGCGATGGCGTTGTCGCCCACGGCGCGCAGCGAGCCATAGGTGGTGACCGTGCCAGTCAGGGCGCGTTCGATCGAGATGGCGCGCGAATTGGCGCCTTCGGCCAGAATCGCGCCGCTGCTCTCGACCAGGATGTTGCCGGTCAGGGCCGTGGCGCCGACCAGACGCAGGCCATAGCGGTTGGAACCGGCCGCGATCGGGCCGTCCAGATCGCCGTCGCTGTCCGTGTCGGTATAGGTGTCAATGTTGTCGGTGACCGTGATGGTCCCGCCGATGGTGATGTTCGCTGCGGTCGCGCCGGGCCCGACCAGGATCGCGGTCGATCCGTCAGCCGAGTTGGCCATCGTGATATTGGTGCCGCTGTCCAGATCGATGCTGTTGTTCGAATCGACCGTGATCGCCGCGCCGGTGTTCACGGCGATCGAGCCGCCGGTGCCGAGGCGGATGTCGTCGCGCGCCGTACCGGTGGCCAGAGAGGTGACGATGGGCGTCGTGCGGGCGGTCGAAATCACGACCTCGGCGTGCGCTCCTGCGGCCGTCATCAGAGGGGCAAGCGCCACCGCGGTCGCAAGCAGTCTACGCATTCGAGAAATCACCCCAAGTGGACACACGCACGGGCGCCGCGCGCCTTCTAACAGGGGCGTCGCGACCTGTCTCAAGTTTCGCGAATTTGAGGCGAATGCAAGGCCGAAAGCGATGTGTCGGGTGACCGGAGGTCACTGAAAGCGTTGCGTTGCGGCCTGAAAAGTGATATCACTTCTATATCAAAAGGAGGGCGAAATGACCGATCAACGTACAATCTCGCAGGAGCGGCCCGCACAGACCGCCAACGGCATACTGATGCTGCTGGTCGGGCTGGGCCTGATCATTCTGGGGCCGGTCGCCGTGGCGCAAGGGCCTGAGACCCCCGTCTACGTCGTCGGCGGCATCGTGCTGGCGGTCATCGGCCTGTTCCTGCTGTGCGGCCTTTATGCGCTGCAGCCGAACGAGGGCGCGGCCATCATGCTGTTCGGATCCTATCGCGGCACGGATCGGACGACCGGTCTGCGGTGGATCCTGCCCTGGTACACACGCAAGAAGATTTCGCTCCGCGCCCGGAACGTCACCTCGGACAAGCTCAAGGTGAACGACAAGCGCGGCAGCCCGGTTGAAATCGCGGCCAATGTCGTGTGGCGCGTCGAGGATTCGGCCCAGGCCCTGTTCGATGTCGACGACTACCAGGCCTTCGTGAACATCCAGATCGACACGGGCCTGCGCGATATCGCCTCTCACTACGCCTACGACCACGGCGAGGAGCAGGACGGCGTCGAACAGGAGCTGACCCTGCGCGCCGACGCCGAGGACGTGGCCGGGCGGCTGCGGGACGAATTAGCCAACCGGGTCAAGGTTGCGGGCGTTGCCATCGACGAGGCCCGTCTGGCCCACCTGGCCTATGCGCCCGAGATCGCCGGAGCCATGCTGCGTCGTCAGCAGGCCGAGGCCATCCTGTCGGCCCGCCGCCTGATCGTGCGCGGCGCCGTCGGCATGGTCGAAAGCGCGCTCAAGGATCTGGGCGAGCGCGAGGTCGTGCATCTGGACGAGGACCGCAAGGCCGCCATGGTCTCCAACCTGCTGGTCGTGCTGTGCGCGGACCGCGAGGCCCAGCCGGTGGTCAACACCGGCACCCTCTACGGCTAGGACGTGGCCAGGGTCCGCAAGCCCTTCCTGATGCGCGCCTCCGCGGGCGTGATGACGGCGGTCGAACGGCTGGCGGCGGCGGAGTTGCGCTCCGTCAACGCCCAGGTGGAGATTCTCCTGCGCGAGGCCCTGGCCCGCAGGGGGATCTCCACCCCGCCGCCGGGCGATTCCGACGATCAGGCTTGAGCTTCGCCGTCCGCAGGGCTACGGGCGCTTCATGGCCCGGCCCAAATCGTCCGCACGCATCCCAAAGTCCCGGACGCGCGTTCAGCGCCAGCAGTCCCTGGAGCAAGACCCCATGAGCCTTACGGATCTCGACGTTCACGAAGGTGAGCTGCGGCTCATTCCCGGCTGGGACGAAGAGGTCGCCGAAACGCTCAGGGTTCTGAAGGCGTCCACCCAGGATCCGCGTCCGCGCATGGTCGACACCACCATGCTCTATGCGCCGCGCTCCGGCGGGGTGAAACGCTACCTGCTGTCCAAGAAGGCCTGGCTGGAGGCGAACCGTCCGGGCGTCGCCCACTCGCTGGTCGTGCCGGGCGCCCAGCACAAGGCCGGGCGGGACGGCATTATCCAGCTGCACGCGACCAAGCTGCCGTTCGGCGACGGCTATCGCTGGCCCAGTTCGGTCAAGCGCTGGGGCGCCTGGGTCGCCTCGATGAAGCCGTCTCTGATCGAGGCCGGCGATCCCTATACGCCGGGGCAGGGCGCCCTGGAGGCCGGTCAGCGCGCCGGCTGTCCGGTCGTCGGCTTCTGCCACTCCGATCCTGCGGGCCTCGCCGCGCTTCACTTCGGCGAATGGGCCAAGAAGCCGGTCGAGAAACGCTGGGCCCGGCTGTTCGGCCAGTTCGACCGCGTCATCTCGCCCAGCCGCTTCATCGCCCGCCGCCTTGAAGAGGCCGGCATCCGCGACATCGTCATCCGCCCCCTGGGCGTGGAGATCGACACCTTCCGGCCCGATCGGCGGGATCGCGACTGGCTGCTGAAGAGGCTGGGCCTGCCCGCCAGCGCCCGTCTGCTGTGCTTCGCCGGTCGTCCCGCGCGTGAGAAGAACATCGATGTCCTGATCGAGGCGGTGCAGAAGCTGGGCGCCCCCTATCACCTGGTTCTGGTCGGGGCCGGGCAGGGGATGCCCGCCGAAGACCGCGTTATCGCCCTGCCTTACGAGCGCGACCCGAAGGCCGTGGCCCGGATCATCGCCAGCTGCGACGCCTTCGTCCACGCCAACGACAAGGAGCCGTTCGGCCTGATCGTGCTGGAGGCCATGGCCTGCGGCCGTCCGGTCGTGGGCGTCAACGCCGGCGGCGTGGCCGAGACGGTCACCAATGACGTGGGCCAGCTGGCCCGCAGCGCCGACCCCGACGACTACGCCCAGGCCATCGAGGCCCTGTTCGCCCGCGACGTCGAGGCCATCGGCGCGGCGGCCCGGGTGCACACGGTCGAGACCTTCGCCTGGAACCGCGTCTTCGAAGGTCTGTGCATGACCTATGCCGAGGTCAGCGGACGGCCGGAGTTCGTGCAGCCGGGCGAGGAACTGGCGGTTCACTGATGGGGCGCCGCACAACCGGGGCTTGACTTGGTCTCCAACTGCCCGCGTCCTGTGGGCTGAACAGTTGGGGGCTTTCATGGGTTTCGGAATCGCAGCGCTCGCCTTCGCCGCTGCATTGAGCGGCTCGACCGTCACTGCTCAGGCCAGCGAGCCGCTCGCCGGCAGCCAGGACGAATCCCGGCTCGACGACATCGTCGTTTTGGGCCGCCCGCTGCGGGAGGCGACGGTGGCCTTCATCGATGAGGTGGCGGCGCCCGTCGAGGGCAGCGGCGCGGCAGCCTGGCGACAAACTCTCTGCATTGGTGTCGGCAATCTCCAGCGCGAAGCGGCCGAACAGATCATCGAGCGCATTTCGGCGACCGCCGAAGGTCTCGGCGTCCGTCTTGGGCGACCGGGTTGCGAAGCGCGTGTCTTCATCACCTTCACGGTCGATGCCAACGAAACGACCAGGGCGATGGTCGCCTCACGCCGCCGCGAGTTCAGGTTGAACATGTCTGGCGCCAACCGGGGTGGGCGGGCCCTGGCGCGGTTCCAGAACACGGACGCGGCGGTGCGCTGGTGGCATGTCAGCATTCCGGTCGATATCGACACCGGCATAGCCGCCAACCGGGGGCCCGGAGACGCGCCGTTTGAGGCGTCGGGGGACCTAACGAGCCCAAACGACTTCGGCGACAACCGGCGCATCGTGACGGGCTCGCTTCTGCGTAACGATCTCCGGGACGACCTCGCACAGGTGATCATCGTCGTCGACGTGGACAAGATCGGGGCGGTCACGACCGACCAACTGGCCGCCTATCTGACGATGGTCGCCCTGGTTCAGATCGATCCCGAAGCGCAGCCTCGCGGCTATGACACGATCCTCAACCTGTTCGATCAGCCGGAACGAGCGCCCGCCAGCCTCACTTCCTGGGATCTGGCCTTCCTGAGCGGCGTCTATGGTTCGGAACAGAGCCAGATCTCTGATGAGGGGAGGCTGGGCGCGGTCGCTGCCGCCATGGCCCACTCCGTGCGCGTCCAGCAGGCCACGCCCCGCGACTGATTGCGATTTCGGCCGACCTGTCGGAGGGATTGGCGGTATCGGCGGTTCGACCCGCGAAAATTTTGCGGTCCCACAACGACGAACGCATTCGCTCATCGACACTACAATGACCGCGTTTCAGTTCAAGGAGGAGAGGGGGCGCGCGCCACTTTCTGCATTCACAGAAAGTGGCGCGAGTGACGGGACTCGAACCCGCGACCTCCGGCGTGACAGGCCGGCACTCTAACCAACTGAGCTACACCCGCGTTTCCCGCCGCGTCGTTTCCGTCGCGGCGAGGGGCGTCGTTTAGGCGGGGGGTCGCCCCGGTGTCAAGCGACGTTTCGGGGCTTTGCGACAGTTTTCCGTGCACACGTCCGGTCGCAGAACGCGGGCTTCCCGGAGCCGCTCTTGTGCGAACCGTTCGCAAGAAAAATCCTTTCGCCGCTTGGGTTTGAACCGTCGCCGGGTTGGGTCTAGAAAGCGCCGAATCCGCCGCCCTCCCTCGCGGCGTGGACGTATCCAATGAACGCATTTCTTCTTCAGTATCTGCCGATCGTGATCTTCGTGGGCATCGCCACGATCATCGGCGTCGGCTTCATGGCCGCCTCCTGGGCGATGGCGCCGTCGAACCCCGATTCGGAGAAGCTCTCGGCCTACGAGTGCGGCTTCAATGCCTTCGATGACGCGCGGATGAAGTTCGACGTGCGGTTCTATCTGGTGTCGATCCTGTTCATCATCTTCGACCTGGAAGTGGCCTTCCTGTTCCCCTGGGCCGTGTCGATCTTCGACCTGAGCAAGGGCGGCATGATCTTCGCCTTCTGGTCGATGATGTCCTTCCTGGGCGTCCTGACCGTCGGCTTCATCTACGAATGGAAGAAGGGCGCGCTGGAATGGCAGTGATTTCCCCCACCGGCCTGATCGCCCCGTCCTCGCCCCTGCCGACCGCCTTCGGCCAGGGCGCGCGTTCGACGGTCCAGGGCTATGACCCCAAGCTGCACGACAAGTTCTTCGAGGCGGTCAACACCGAGGTCGCCGAGCAGGGCTTCCTGACGGCGTCGCTCGACGACGTCATCAACTGGGCCCGCACCGGGTCGCTGATGTGGATGACCTTCGGTCTGGCCTGCTGCGCCGTGGAGATGATCCAGGCGTCGATGCCGCGCTATGATCTCGAGCGGTTCGGCATGGCCCCGCGCGCCAGCCCGCGTCAGTCGGACCTGATGATCGTCGCCGGCACCCTGACCAACAAGATGGCTCCGGCCCTGCGCAAGGTCTACGACCAGATGCCGGACCCGCGCTATGTCCTGTCGATGGGCTCGTGCGCAAACGGCGGCGGCTACTACCACTACAGCTATAGCGTGGTGCGCGGTTGCGACCGCATTGTACCTGTCGATGCCTATGTTCCGGGCTGTCCGCCGACGGCGGAAGCCCTGATCTACGGCCTGCTGCAACTGCAGAAGAAGATCCGTCGCACCGGGACGATCGAGCGATGAGCGTTCCTTCGATGAACGGCCACCTCGCGACCGTCGCGCGCAATACCGAGAGCCTGACCCCGCTGGGTCAGGAGATGGTCGCCGAGCTGAAGGTCGATGCCAGCCTGGCCTGGGGCGAGCTGACCATCGCCTGCCACCGCGACCGCATCGTCGAGGTCCTGACCTCGCTGCGCGACCGGTTCGGCTTCCAGCAGCTGCTGGACGTCTGCGGCGTGGACTATCCGGACCGGGCCGAGCGGTTCGACGTCGTCTATCATCTGCTGTCTCTGACGCGGAACGCCCGCATCCGGGTCAAGTGCACGACCGACGAGGTCCAGCCGGTCCCCAGCGTGATCGAGGTCTATCCTTCGGCCGGCTGGTTCGAGCGCGAGGCGTTCGACATGTACGGCGTCCTGTTCTCGAACCACCCGGACCTGCGCCGGCTCCTGACCGACTACGGTTTCCAGGGGCATCCGCTGCGCAAGGACTTCCCGATGACGGGCTATGTCGAGGTCCGCTACGACGAGGAGCAGAAGCGGGTGGTCTATGAACCCGTCAAGCTGACGCAGGAATATCGCAACTTCGACTTCCTCTCCCCCTGGGAGGGCGCGGAGTATCCGGCCCCGGTCCTGCCGGGCGACGAAAAGGCGGCCCAGGCCGCTGCTGTCGCGGGCGCCGCGCCTTCGGGAGGCAAGGCCTGATGGCTGACGGACACCCCATCGCCAACGCGACCCCCGACCGCGCCACGCTCGACCAGGTCGCCGACGACCTGGGTCACATCGCTTTCGACGACGGCCGGACCGCGCATGCGCGCGAGATGGACGACCGCAAGTTCACCATCAACTTCGGCCCGCAACACCCGGCCGCGCACGGCGTGCTGCGTCTGGTGCTTGAGCTGGACGGCGAGGTCGTCGAGCGCGTCGATCCGCACATCGGCCTGCTGCACCGCGGCACCGAGAAGCTGATGGAGGCCCGCACCTACCTCCAGAACGTGCCCTATCTGGACCGGCTCGACTACGTCGCGCCGATGAACCAGGAGCACGCCTTCTGCCTGGCCATCGAGCGTCTGCTCGAGATCGAGGTCCCGTACCGCGCCCAGCTGATCCGGGTCCTGTATTCGGAAATCGGCCGCATCCTTTCGCACCTGCTGAATGTGACGACCCAGGCCCTGGATGTCGGCGCCCTGACGCCCCCTCTGTGGGGCTTCGAGGAGCGCGAAAAGCTCATGGTCTTCTATGAGCGGGCCTGCGGCGCGCGGCTTCACGCCAACTACTTCCGGCCCGGCGGCGTCCACAAGGACCTGCCGATGGCCCTGATCGACGACATCGGCCGCTGGTGCGCCGAGTTCCCGACGGCGCTGAATGACATCGAGAGCCTCGTCACCGAGAACCGTATCTACAAGCAGCGCAACGTCGACATCGGCATCGTGTCGAAGGAACAGGCCCTGCAGTGGGGCTTCACCGGCGTCATGCTGCGCGGCTCCGACATCGCCTGGGACCTGCGCAAGTCGCAGCCCTACGAATGCTATGCCGAGCTGGAGTTCGACATCGTCGTCGGCAAGAACGGCGACTGCTGGGACCGCTACCTCGTGCGAATCGAGGAGATGAAGCAGTCGGTGCACATCATGGAGCAGTGCATCCACAAGCTTCGGAACTGTCCGGGCGAGCCGGTCATGGTCGAGAACAACAAGATCGTGCCGCCGTCGCGCGGCGAGATGAAGCGCTCGATGGAAGCCCTGATCCATCACTTCAAACTCTACACCGAAGGCTTCCACACCCCGGCGGGCGAGGTCTACGCCGCCGTCGAGGCGCCCAAGGGCGAGTTCGGCATCTATCTGGTCTCGGACGGCACCAACAAGCCGTACCGCGTCAAGATCTCGGCCCCCGGCTTCCGTCACCTGCAGGCGATGGACTGGATGAACCGCGGCCACATGCTGGCGGACGTGTCCGCCATCCTGGGGTCGCTGGATATCGTCTTCGGCGAGGTCGACCGCTAGTGACCGAACTGTTCGCCAACATCACCCTGAGCGCGGTCGTAATCGCCGGTCTTTTGATGATCGGCGGCGTGATCTTCGTCGCCAATATGAACGATCCCCGGAACGCGATGCATCCGGGCGGCCGCAAGGGCCGGATGCTTGACGAGGTGCTCGTCGTCGGCCCGCTCGCACCGTTGCTGGTCATGATCACCGTGGGCGGGTTCCTCCCTGATCTTCGTGATGCGGCCTGGTGGTTCCCGATCCTCCTCGGACTGTCGATCATCGGCTTCGCCGCCAGCTTCCTGCTCCCGCCTGTTCGTCGCGCCCGCAAGCGGGTCGAAGCGCTTCGCAAGAAGGCCTTCTCATGAGCGACGCCCCTCTCAGCGATCTCGTCCGTCAAGGCTGGTCCGTCGTGTCCTATTCGGTGACCGACAGCGCCGGCGAGACCTGGCAGCACAACGTGCTGCTGACCCGCCAGGGCCAGCATCGCATTCTCACCCTGCGCAAGAAGATGATCGGCGACGGCGTCGTCGCCTCGGAAATGGACGTCTGATGTCGGTTCGCCGCCTCGCCAAGGAACAGCCCGCCTCGTTCGCCTTCTCGAAGGACACGACCAAGAAGGCCGAGTGGTGGATCGCCAAATACCCCGCCGACCGTCGTCAGTCGGCGGTGATCCCGATCCTGTGGCTGGTGCAGAAACAGGAGGGCTGGGTCTCGGAACCGAGCCTGCGCGCCATCGCCGACCTGCTGGGCATGGCCTACATCCGGGTGCTGGAGGTCGCGACCTTCTACACCATGTTCATGCTGGAGCCGGTCGGTTCGGCGGCCCTGATCCAGGTCTGCGGCACGACCCCCTGCATGCTGCGCGGCTCGGGCGACCTGATGAAGGTGTGCAAGGACCGGATCGGCCCGAAACAGACCCTGTCGGCCGACGGCAAATTCTACTGGGAAGAGGTCGAGTGCCTGGGAGCCTGCGTCAACGCGCCGATGGCCATGATCAACGACTACTATTTCGAGGACCTCACGGCCTCGGACATGAACCAGATCATCGACGACTTCGCGGCCGGCAAGACGCCGAAGCCGGGGACGCGCGTCGATCGGGTCAACTCGGCGCCGGAGGGCGGGGCCCTGACCCTGACCGACCTCAAGCTCTACGACGGCTCGGCCGCCCAGCCGATCGCCAGGCTGCCGAACTCCGATCCGGTGCCCGCCTGATGGTCGAACCGAAAGACATTCAGCGTCTGGCCCCCATGCTTTGGGGCGTCGCCGGGGCGATGTTTCTGCTGGCCGCATGGCTGGGGGAGCAGATCGCGTTCGTCGGCATCGGGGCGATGTTCATTCTGTTGGGGGTTTCCGCCTGGCTGACCGCCCGTAAGAAGGACTCGCAATGAGCCAGTCCGATCCCCAAACCGAGGCCCAGGTCGCAGCCTATCGCGCCGAACTGCGCACCGTGGGTCGCACGCCGCGCCTGGCCGGTTTCGGCCTGGTGCTGCTGGGCGCCATCCTCGTCTGGTTGGCCGGGCGTGCGGGCGACTTCGGCGCGACCGTCCAGATGGCCGGCTATGTCGCCCTCGGCGGCGGCTGGGCCCTGATGTTGGCCGCCATCTTTCTTCGCACCCGCTATCACCGCCGCCGTCTGGCCGAACTCGACGGAGGCGCACAATGAGCGCGCTGCTTCTCGCCCACGGGGAACCGTCGCGTGATTGTCTGACCGCGCGTGCACACTGCGTGATCTCAAGACGTTCGGGGGACCGTCATCACATCGAAACATCCGAAGCGCGGCGTCGCCGGCCTGTTCATGGCCAATCTGATGGGCGCCGGCGCTCTGCCCCTCGGCGGAGCCTCGGCACAGCCCGTTCCGCCGGCGCCCGCTGCGCCGTCCCCTCCGTCTTCTCCCGCCGGTTCCCCGAATGCGCCTGATCAGACACCCACGGATTCGGGCGGCCAGCGTCCGCCTCCGCCAACCGAGCGCCAGACCGGCGACCGGCGCAGCGAACTCTCGCGCCCGCGCGGCAAGGGCGTCGGCGGCTCCGGTCGTGGAGGGACCCCGCTGATGGCCGGCCTGCTGCAGGACAAGGATCGCATCTTCACCAACCTGTACGGGCTCCAGGATTGGGGCCTGGAGGGTGCGAAGACCCGCGGCTGCTGGAACGCGACCAAGGACATGCTGGACATGGGCCGCGACTGGCTCATCACCAATGTGAAGAACTCGGGTCTGCGTGGACGCGGCGGCGCCGGCTTCTCGACGGGGCTGAAGTGGTCCTTCATGCCCAAGGAACTCAAGGATCGTCCGCATTATCTCGTCGTCAACGCCGACGAGTCCGAGCCCGGCACCTGCAAGGACCGGGAGATCATGCGTCATGATCCCCACCTGCTCATCGAGGGCTGCCTGATCGCCTCCTTCGCGATGCAGGCCCATGCCTGCTACATCTATCTGCGCGGGGAATATGTGCTCGAGCGCGAGCGCATGGAGGCGGCGGTCAAGCAGGCCTATGAAGCCAAGCTGATCGGCAAGAACAACGTCCACGGCTGGGACTTCGACGTCTACATCCACCACGGCGCCGGGGCCTATATCTGCGGCGAAGAGACGGCCCTGCTGGAATCGCTGGAGGGCAAGAAGGGCCAGCCGCGCCTCAAGCCGCCGTTCCCGGCCGGCGCCGGCCTCTACGGCTGCCCGACCACGGTGAACAATGTCGAGTCGATCGCCGTCGTCGGCACGATCCTGCGTCGGGGGGCCGAGTGGTTCGCCGGCTTCGGTCGCCCGAACAACACCGGCACCAAGCTGATGTCGATCAGCGGCCACGTGAACAGGCCGTGCAATGTCGAAGAAGCCATGTCGATTCCGCTGCGCCAGCTGCTGGAAGAGCATTGCGGCGGCGTGCGCGGCGGCTGGGGCAACCTGAAGGCCGTGATCCCGGGTGGAGTCTCCGTGCCGCTGATCACGCGCGAGATGTCCGAGACGGCGCTCATGGACTTCGACAGCCTGCGCGACATGAAGTCGGGCCTGGGCACCGCGGCCGTGATCGTCATGGACAACGACACCGACCTGGTGAAGGCGATCGCTCGGATCAGCTATTTCTACAAGCATGAGAGCTGCGGCCAGTGCACGCCCTGCCGCGAAGGCACCGGCTGGATGTGGCGCGTACTGGAACGCATGGCCGTGGGCGAGGCCGATCCGTCGGAGATCGACCTGCTGCTCGACGTCGCCGGTCAGGTCGAGGGTCACACGATCTGCGCCCTCGGCGACGCCGCCGCCTGGCCGGTCCAGGGCCTGATCCGTCACTTCCGTCACGAGATCGAGGACCGGATCTCGGCCTACCGCAGCCGCCGCGCGAACTTCGCCGGCCACGCCATCGCGGCGGAGTAGGGGATGCGGGCTGTGCTCATCCTGACCGTGGCCATCGCCGCTCTCGCCGCCTGCAACCAGGCGTCGGAGAAGGCCGAGCCGACGCCGACCGAGATCGTCGCCGCCGAGGCGCCGGTGTCCGACGCCGTGGCGCAGACGCCCGCCGTCCTGACGGCCGTCGACCTGCGCCGCGTGTGCAAGGCCGGTCTCGCCGCCATCCACGGCCAGGACGTAGCGGCTATCGAACTGACCGGCATCGAGGGCGATGCGGTCAACGCCCAGTGGCGCGCGCCGGTCGACGGCGGCCTGATGAAAGCCCGGTGCCGGGCCGCCGACGGTCTGGTCGTGTGGAAGCCGCTCGATCTGCCCGACCCCGCCTCCGTGCGGTGGATGAATGAATCCGGCGATCCGGTCGTGCGCTACGCCATGCGCGGCGACGAGATCGAGATCACCCAAACGCTGCCTGACGGCACGACGCAGACGGCCGCCGAGGTCGTTCGCGCTGAAGAAGAGGTCCGCTGATGCCCGTCGCCAAGGTCAACGGCGTCGATGTCGAGTTCGAGCCCGGCATGACCGTGCTTCAGGTCGCCGAGCGCGCCGGGCACGAGATCCCGCGCTTCTGCTACCACGAGCGACTGTCGATCGCCGGCAACTGCCGCATGTGCCTGGTCGAGGTGAAGCCCGGACCGCCGAAGCCGCAAGCGTCGTGCGCCCTGCCGGCCGCCGAGGGCCAGATGATCTTCACCGACACGCCGATGGTGAAGAAGGCCCGCGAAGGGGTGATGGAGTTCCTGCTCATCAACCACCCGCTGGACTGCCCGATCTGCGACCAGGGCGGCGAGTGCGACCTGCAGGACCAGGCCATGGGCTACGGCCGCGACGGTTCCCGCTATGCGGAGAACAAGCGCGCAGTCGAAGAAAAGCATATGGGTCCGACCATCAAGACCTACATGACGCGGTGCATCCAGTGCACCCGTTGCGTGCGCTTCATCAGTGAAGTGGCGGGCGTGCCGGACATCGGCATGATCTCGCGCGGCGAGGATGCCGAGATCACCACCTATCTCGAACAGGCGGTGAACTCCGAGCTGTCGGGCAACGTCAACGACCTGTGCCCCGTCGGCGCCCTGACTCACCGTCCGTGGCAGTTCCACTATCGCCCGTGGGAGCTGAAGAAGACCGAGACCATCGACGTCATGGACGCCCTGGGCTCCAACATCTCGGCCCAGTCCAAGGGCGCCGAGGTGATGCGGATCCTGCCGCGCGTGCACGAAGGCATCAACGAGGAGTGGCTGTCGGACAAGAGCCGCTACGTCGTCGACGGCCTGCAGGCGCGTCGTCTGGACCGGCCCTATGTCCGTGAGAACGGCAAGCTGCGCGCCGCCTCTTGGGACGAGGCGCTGAACGCCGTGGCGTCGACGCTGAAGGCCGCCCCGGCGGACAGGATCGGCGTCATCGCCGGCGACCTGCAGGACGCGGAATCGATGAAGGCGGCGCTGGACCTGTTCCGCGCGCTGGGATCGTCGAACACCGACTGCCGTCAGGACGGCGCAGCCATGGGCTACGGCCCCCGCGAGGGCTGGCTGTTCAACACCGGCCTGCAAGGGCTGGAAGAGGCTGACTCGATCCTTCTGGTCGGCGTCAATCCGCGCACCGAGGCGCCGCTGCTGAACCAGCGGATCCGCAAGAGCTGGCTGGCCGGCAAGACCCGCGTCAGCATCATCGGCCCGGCTGCCGACCTGACCTATGACTACGACGTCGTCGGGCGCGGCACCCGGACCCTGGTCAAGCTGCCCAAGGCGGCGACCGACGCCCTGGCCAACGCCGAACGCCCCGCCATCGTCGTCGGGTCCGGGGCCCTTGTCGGCCGCCAGGGTGCGGCCGTGCTGAACGCTCTCGGTCGGCTCGCGGCCAAGGTCGGCGTCGTCAAGGACGGCTGGAACGGCTTCAACGTCCTGCACCACGCCGCCGCCCGCGTCGGCGGTCTGGATATGGGCTTCGTGCCCGCGACGGGCGGCCTGTCGGCGCACGAAATGGTTCAACCGGGCGCTCTCGATGTCCTGTTCCTGCTGGGGGCCGACGAGATCGAGACCGGCCCGTCCAGGGCCTTCAAGGTCTACCTGGGCAGCCACGGCGACCGAGGCGCGCACACCGCCGACGTCATCCTGCCGGGCGCCGCCTGGACCGAGAAGTCAGGGCTTTATGTGAACACCGAGGGCCGGGTGCAGATGGCCGAACGCGCCGTCTTCCCGAAGGGCGAGGCCAAGGAAGACTGGGCCATCCTGCGTGCCCTGTCCGAACGCGTGGGCCACACCCTGCCGTACGACACGCTGGACCAGTTGCGTGTGACGCTGATGGGCGATCATCCGACCTTCGGACGCATCGACTATCTGGCCCCGGCCGCATCGTTCGACGTGGCGAACCTGGGCATCAAGGGCGAGCTGGGCGACGTCGCCTTCGCCTCGATCGTTGTCGATCCCTATCTGAACAACCCAATCGCGCGCGCCAGCGCGACCATGGCCGAGCTCAGCGCCCAGCGCATGGCTCCGGCCCTGCTGGCGGCGGAGTAGACGCATGATATCTTCCGCTCATCCCCGCAAAGGCGGGGACCCAGTTCTTTCGCTGACGCACGGTGCGTCGGATGTCGGCCGGCAATCCGCCGTCGATAGTCATCGCCCACAGCACTGGGTCCACGCCTTCGCGGGGATGAGCGGAGGTGGGAAATGACCGATAGTTTCTGGACCACGCCTGTCGGCTGGACCCTCGCCACGACCGGCGCCGTTCTGCTCGTCACCGTCGGCGTACTGATCGCGGTCGCCTTCCTGCTGCTGGCGGATCGCAAGATCTGGGCAGCCGTCATGATGCGAAAGGGCCCCAACGTCGTGGGTCCGTTCGGCCTGCTTCAGTCCTTCGCCGACATGATCAAGTTCGTCCTGAAGGAGATCGTCGTCCCGGCCGGCGCGGACAAGGTCGTCTTCCTGATGGCGCCGGTCATCACCGTGATCATGGCCTTCACCGTCTGGGCGGTGATTCCGTTCGCGCCGGGCTGGGTCATTTCGGACCTGAACGTCGGCATCCTCTACGTCTTCGCGATCAGTTCGATGGGCGTCTACGGCATCATCATGGGCGGCTGGGCTTCGAACTCGAAATACCCCTTCCTGGGCTCGCTGCGCTCCGCCGCGCAGATGGTCTCGTATGAGGTCTCCATCGGCCTGATCATCATCAACGTCATCCTGCTGGCCGGGACGATGAACCTGTCGTCCATCGTGACGTCGCAGGAAGGCTGGATCTGGAACTGGTACGCCTTCGGCGGCGGGGCCGACACCTGGCCGCTGGTCGTCGTCCTGTTCCCGATGATGATCATGTTCTTCATCTCCGCCCTCGCCGAAACCAACCGCCCGCCGTTCGACCTGCCCGAGGCTGAGTCCGAACTCGTGGCCGGCTATCAGGTCGAGTATTCGTCGACGCCCTATCTGCTGTTCATGATGGGCGAGTATGTGAACATCATCTTCATGTGCGCGATGATCTCGATCCTGTTCTTCGGCGGCTGGAACCCGGGTTTCCCGATCGACTTCACCGCCGACTGGAACCCCTTCCTGGTCAACCTGCTGCTGTTCGGTGTGCTGTTCATGAAGATCCTGTTCTGGTTCTTCATGTTCGCGATGGTGAAGACCTTCGTGCCCCGCTACCGCTACGACCAGCTGATGCGTCTGGGCTGGAAGATCTTCCTGCCGACCTCGCTGGTCGCTGTGGTCGCCGTCTCGGCCTGGCGCGTCTTCGCGGTGGGGGCATGATCCGCATGGGCCTTCTCGCCCTGACCGCATTCACTCTGGCCGGCTGTCTGCCGCCCGCCTATGAGGCCGAACCCGCCTCGGTCTATCAGTGGCAGCGTCGCCAGGATGACATCCAGCGCCGCGAGACCGAACGCGTCCGCCTGTGCGCCATCATGAACAAGGATACGGATCGCTACGAGCGCGATTGCACGCGTCCGGGAGACCCCGTCCGATGATCACCCGTATCGCCCAGGCCGCGAAGGGCGCGCTGCTGCTCGATCTGGTCGGCGCGTTCGGCCTGACCATGCGCGAGTTCTTCCGTCCCAAGAAGACGGTGAACTTCCCGTTCGAGCGCGGCCCGCAATCGCCGCGTTTCCGGGGCGAGCACGCGCTGCGTCGCTACGCCAACGGCGAGGAACGCTGCATCGCCTGCAAGCTGTGCGAGGCCATCTGCCCGGCCCAGGCCATCACGATCGAGTCCGAGCCGCGGTCTGACGGTAGTCGCCGCACGACCCGCTACGACATCGACATGGTCAAATGCATCTACTGCGGGCTGTGCGAGGAGGCCTGCCCGGTGGACGCCATCGTCCAGGGACCGAACTCGACGTTCGCGACCGAGACGCGAGAAGAACTCTACTACGACAAGGCCCGACTGCTGGATAACGGCGACCGCTGGGAACGGCAGATCGCGAAGAATCTGGAACTCGACGCCCCCTATCGCTAAACGAAGCGCGCGATTCCCTTACGGGTCGCCGCCCAACTGACTGAAAGGGGCATCGTCCCTCCCATGCTGCAAGGCATAGCCTTCTATCTGCTGGCGGCGACCGCCGTTCTGTCCGGCCTCCTGGTCGTGACGGCGCGCAATCCCGTGCACTCGGTCCTGTGGCTGATCCTGGCCTTCTTCTCGTCCGCGGGACTGTTCGTCCTCCTGGGCGCGGAGTTCCTGGCGATGCTGCTGGTGGTCGTCTACGTCGGCGCCGTCGCGGTGCTGTTCCTGTTCGTGGTCATGATGCTGGACGTCGACTTCGTCCGCCTGCGCGAGGGATATGCGACCTATCTGCTCCTGGCCGCGATCGTGGCGGGCATCCTGCTGGCCGAGATGATCATGATCTCGATCGTGGTGGTGCAGGGCGGGGCGGCCGCCGACGCCGTGGGCCCGGCCGTGGCGACCGCAGACGCCTCGAACGTCGAGGTCATCGGGCGGGTGCTCTATACTGACTATATCTACTTCTTCCAGGCGGCCGGGATCGTGCTGCTGATCGCCATGATCGGCGCCATCGTCCTGACCCTGCGCAAGCGGACCTCGGTCCGCCGCCAGGATCCGGGCGCCCAGACCAACCGCGACCGCAAGACCTCGGTCGAGATCAAGGGCGTCGTCACCGGCGTCGGCGTCACCGGCGAGGAACTGCGCTGATGGAAGTCACCCTGCAGCACTATCTGGCGGTGGCGGCGATGCTGTTCACCATCGGGGTCTTCGGCATTTTCGTGAACCGCAAGAACGTCATCATCATCCTGATGTCGGTCGAGCTGATCCTGCTGGCCGTGAACATCAATTTCGTCGCCTTCTCGGCCTATCTGAACGACGTGTCGGGGCAGATCATGGCCATGTTCGTCCTGACCGTGGCCGCCGCCGAGGCCGCCGTCGGCCTCGCCATCCTGGTGACCTTCTTCCGCAACCGCGGCGATATCGCGGTTGATGATGCGTCGGTGATGAAGGGGTGATGATGCAAGCCCTTCCGTGCATCCCCGCGAAGGCGGGGACCCAGATCTTTGGGCGAGCGGACATGTCCGCATTCGCTTCGACCGTAATCCCGACCGCCAGTGACTCCCAAGAGCACTGGGTCCCCGCCTGCGCGGGGATGCTCGGAAATGAACCTCAAGGGCTGACCGCGTGAGCCTCGAACTATTGGTCACCCTGGGCGTCTTAGCCCCCCTGCTCGGCGCGGCGATCGCCGGCTTCTTCGGCCGCCGCATCGGCGATATCCCGTCTCAAGCCGTCACGACCGGCCTGCTGTTCTTCTCGTGCGCCGTGGCCTGGACCGTGTTCAGCCAGTGGACCTGGGGTCATCTCGAGCCGTTCACGGTCGTCATCTCGCCCTTCATCAACGTCGGCGATTTCCAGTCGAACTGGTCGATCCGCATCGACGCCCTCTCGGCGACCATGCTGGTCGTGGTCACGACGGTGTCCTCGCTCGTGCACCTGTATTCCTGGGGCTATATGGCCGAGGACGACTCGAAGCCGCGCTTCTTCGCCTATCTGTCGCTGTTCACCTTCGCCATGCTGGCCCTGGTTACCGCCGCCGATTTCATGCAGCTGTTCTTCGGCTGGGAAGGGGTGGGCCTCGCCTCCTATCTGCTGATCGGCTTCTGGTTCAAGAAATCGACCGCCTCGGCTGCCGCCATCAAGGCCTTCGTCGTCAACCGCGTCGGCGACTTCGGCTTCGCGCTCGGCATCATCACGGTCTTCTGGATGTTCGGCACGATCCAGTTCGCCGAACTGTTCCCGATGATCGCCTCGAAGGCCGGCACGGGCTGGGAGTTCCTCGGCTACACCTGGTCGGCGCTGGATCTCGCGGGCGTGCTGCTGTTCATCGGCGCGATGGGCAAGTCGGCGCAGTTCTTCCTGCACACCTGGCTGCCCGACGCCATGGAAGGCCCGACACCCGTGTCGGCCCTGATCCACGCAGCGACCATGGTCACCGCCGGCGTCTATATGGTCTGCCTGCTCAGCCCGATCTACGAATACGCCCCGACGGCGTCGCTGATCATCGCCGTCACCGGCGCGGTCACCGCCCTGTTCGCCGCGACGGTCGGTCTGATGCAGAACGATATCAAGCGGGTGATCGCCTATTCGACCTGTTCGCAGCTGGGTTACATGTTCTTCGCGGCCGGGGTCGGAGCCTATGAGGCGTCGATGTTCCACCTGTTCACCCACGCCTTCTTCAAGGCCCTGCTGTTCCTGGGCGCCGGCTCGGTGATCCACGGCATGCATCACGAGCAGGACATGCGGAAGATGGGCGGGCTGTGGAAGCTGCTGCCCGTGACCTATGCAGTCATGATGATCGGCACGATCGCCATCACCGGCCTGGGCATCCCCGGGATCGGCGGCTTCGCCGGCTTCTATTCCAAGGACTCGATCATCGAGAGCGCCTTCGCGGCGGCGACCAGCGGCCATTCGCCGGCCGGCTATTTCGCCTTCGTCGTCGGCATCTTCGCGGCGGGCCTGACCAGCTACTATTCGTGGCGGCTGATCTTCATGACGTTCCACAACAAGCCGCAGTGGACGGAAGAGGCGCTGGCGCACGGGCATGCCGATGGTCACGACGACCATGCTTCGCACGCCCAGATCGAGACCCATTCCGAGCCGCTGCCCGATGATCACGCGCACGACGAGCACGCCCACGACGACCACGGCCACCACGGTCCGCTGAAGCCGCACGAGAGCCCGTGGATCATGCTGGTTCCGCTGATCGCCCTGTCGATCGGCGCCATCGCGGCCGGCTTCGTCTTCGCCCCGAACTTCATCGGTCACCACGAGACCGAGTTCTGGCGCGGCGCCATCTTCAACGGCCCGACCAATCACGTCCTGCACGAGAGCCATGACGTTCCGCTGTGGGTGAAGTGGTCGCCGCTGATCGTCACCCTGACCGGCGCCTTCATCGCCTTCTGGTTCTACGTGCTGAAGGAAGGTCTGCCGAAACGCATGGCCGCCAACGAGGGACCGCTGTGGAGCTTCCTCTACAACAAGTGGTATTTCGACGAGATCTACGACGTCATCTTCGTCAAGGGCGCCAAGGCGCTGGGCGACTTCTTCTGGAAGGTCGGCGACGTCAAGATCATCGACGGTCTGGGGCCGAACGGCGCCGCCTGGGCCTCGCTGAAGTCCGCCGCGCGACTGGCGAAGATCCAGTCCGGCTATGTCTATCACTATGCGTTCGTGATGCTGCTCGGCGTGGCCGGTCTGCTCGCCTTCGCCATCTACACCTGGGGCGCCTGAGTTATGGGTACGATCCCCAACATCCTGAGCGTGGTGACGTTCCTGCCGCTGGTCGGCGCGGGACTGATCCTGCTGGCCAAGCTGATGGCCAGGTCCAGTGAGGATAGCATCGCCCGCTGGGTCGCCATGATCACCACCCTGGTGGTGCTGGCTGTCTCGACCGTGCTGGTGCTGCAGTTCGACAGCGCGAACGCCGCCTACCAGTTCGTTGAGAACTACGTCTGGTTCGCGGGCGCGGGCTATCATCTGGGCGTCGACGGGGTCTCGATCCTGTTCGTCCTGCTGACCGCCTTCCTGATGCCGATCTGCATCCTGGCCAGCTGGAAGTCGGTCGAGACGCGCGTCGGCGACTACATGATCGCCTTCCTGGTGCTGGAAACCCTGGTCATCGGCGTGTTCACGTCGCTGGATCTGTTCCTGTTCTACATCTTCTTCGAGGGCACCCTCGTTCCGATGTTCATCATCATCGGCGTGTGGGGCGGGGCGAACCGGATCTACGCCGCCTACAAGTTCTTCCTCTACACCCTGCTCGGGTCCGTCCTGATGCTGCTGGCCATGCTGTGGATGGCCAACGAGGCCGGCACGACCTCGATCCCGGCGCTGAAGGAATACGCCTTCGGGCCGCAGGCCCAGTCGATCCTGTGGCTGGCCTTCTTCGCCTCCTTCGCGGTGAAGATGCCCATGTGGCCGGTGCACACCTGGCTGCCCGACGCCCACGTCCAGGCGCCGACGGCGGGCTCGGTCATCCTGGCCGGCATCCTGCTGAAGCTCGGCGGCTACGGCTTCATCCTGTTCAACGTGCCGATGTTCCCGGACGCCTCGGTGCTGTACCGGCCGCTGGTCTTCACCCTGTCGGTGATCGCCATCGCCTACACCTCGCTGGTCGCCTTCCGTCAGACCGACATCAAGAAGCTGATCGCCTATTCCTCGATCGCCCACATGGGCTTCGTGACCCTGGGCATCTTCGCCGGCAACACCCAGGGCATGCAGGGCGCCGTCTTCCAGATGCTGAGCCACGGCCTGATTTCGAGCGCGCTCTTCCTCTGCGTCGGCGTCGTCTATGACCGGATGCATACGCGTGAGATCGCCTTCTACGGCGGCCTGACCAACCGGATGCCCTGGTACGCCGCCATCTTCCTGATGTTCACCATGGCCAACGTCGGCCTGCCGGGAACCTCGGGCTTCATCGGCGAGATCCTGACCCTGACCGGGGTCTACCAGGCCTCGACCTGGGCCGCCTTCGTGGCCGCGACGGGCGTCATCCTGTCGGCGGTCTATGCCCTGACCCTGTACCGCAACGTCATGTTCGGCGAGATCACCAACCCGGCCCTGGCCACGATCAAGGACATCGACCTGCGCGAGCTGGTCATCTTCGTCCCCCTGATCGTCGGCACCATCTGGCTGGGCGTGCAGCCGGACCTGGTCCTGAACTACACCGCCGCCTCCGTCGACGCCGTCGTCAACGGTTGGCAGCTCGCGACCGGCGGGTGAGAGAATAATGCCTGACCTGTCCTACGCCCTGAACCTCGCCGCCTCTGAGCTGACGCTCGCGATCGGCGCTCTCGTCCTGCTCCTGCTCGGCGCCTTCATCGGCGAGAAGTCGGCGCGGCTGATCTCCATCCTGTCTGTGGCCCTGCTGGTCGCAGCGGCCGCCGTCGCCGCCACCGGCCCGCTGGGTCAGGCCTTCAACGGCGCCTATGTCGCCGACCCGCTGGCCATCTACGCCAAGGTCGCGATCTACATCGCCTCGGCCTTCGCCGTAGTTCTGGGCGGCGGCTGGATGCAGCGGATGAACATCGCCCGCTTCGAGTTCCCGATCCTGATCGTCCTCGCCGCCGTCGGCATGGGCATGATGGTGTCGTCCGGCGACCTCATCTCGCTCTACGTCGGGGTCGAGCTGCACTCGCTCGCCCTGTACATTCTCGCCGCCTACCACCGCGACGACCTCAAGGCGTCGGAAGCCGGCCTGAAGTATTTCGTCCTCGGCGCCCTGTCGTCGGGCCTGCTGCTGTACGGCGCGAGCCTGATCTACGGCTTCGCCGGCTCGATGCGGTTCGAGGACATCGCCGCCTATGCCGCCGCTAATCCGGGCCCGGGCCTGATCTTCGGCCTGGTCTTCCTGATCTGCGGTCTGGCGTTCAAGGTCTCGGCCGCGCCGTTCCATATGTGGACGCCCGACGTCTACGAAGGCGCGCCGACGCCGGTCGTGGCCCTGTTCGCCACGGCGCCCAAGATGGCCGCCATGGTCCTGTTCGCCCGCGCCCTGTCGGAAGGCTTCCTCGGCGCCCACGACCAGTGGGCCCAGGTCCTGATCCTGATCGCCCTGGCCAGCTTCGTGGTCGGCGCCTGGGGCGGCCTGGCCCAGAAGGACGTCCAGCGCCTGCTGGCCTACTCCTCGATCGCCAACATCGGCTACGCCGTCCTCGGCATCGCCGCCGGCACCGAACAGGGGCTGCAGGCCATGGTCATGTTCATGACCCTGTACATGATCGACACCCTGGGCTTCTTCGCCATCCTGCTGTCGCTCAGCCGGAACGGCCGTCCGATCCGCAAGATCGCCGACCTCGCAGGCCTCAAGAACGATCGTCCGTTGACGGCCCTGGCCATTACCATTCTGTCGCTGTCTGTGCTGGGCATGCCGCCGTTCGCCGGCTTCTGGGGCAAGTACTACGTCTTCGGCGCGGCCGCCTCGGCCGGCTACTGGATGGTCGCCGCTGCGGGTCTTGTGGCCTCGGTCGTGGCCGCCTTCTACTACCTGCGCATCATCAAGCTGATGTGGTTCGACGCGGCACCCGAGGGCACGGCGCCGACCGACAAGGGGCCGGTGGAAGCCCAGTGGATCGGCTGGGCCTGCGCGGCCTTCAGCTTCCCGCTGGTAATCGTCGGCCTGACCTGGCTGGAGCCCCTGACCCTTATCGCAGCCACCGGTTTCGGAGCGGGGTAGGGGCGTGAACGCCCGCCCTGTGATCCTCCCCCATCGGGGGAGGGGGACCCCGAAGGGGTGGAGGGGACCAACCCCGGACACTGCTCTCGCGGCGGCCCCCTCCGTCTCTACGCTTCGCTTCGAGCCACCTCCCCCAATGGGGGAGGATTCATGATGACGCCGCCCGTCTTGATCCTCGACGAGATCGATTCCACCAACGCCGAGGCCCGCCGCCGCGCGGAGGCTGGGGAAATCGCGAGCCAGTGGATCGTTGCGCGCCGCCAGTCTGCCGGACGCGGCCGGCGGGGCCGCGCGTGGAACAGCGACACGGGCAACCTGTTCGCCACCCTGCTGACCCTGACGCGTAAGCCGCCCGCCGAGGCCGCGCAGGTCACCTTCGTGGCCGCGCTCGCGGTCGCCGACCTGCTGGACGCCTTCGCCGTTCCGGGCGTGGTCTCGATCAAATGGCCCAACGATGTGCTGATCGCGGGCGAGAAGGCCTCGGGCATCCTGATTGAGTCCGGCGTCCATGCGTCGGGCGCCCTGTGGCTGGCCGTCGGGATCGGGGTGAACCTGGCCCATGCGCCGGAGGGGACCGAGCGTCCCGCGACCAGCCTCGCCGCCCATCTGCGCGCCGACATCGCCTATCCGCCCCCGATCGAAGCCGCCGCCACCGTCCTCGCCGAGGCCTTTGCCGTCTGGCAGGCGCGCTGGGACAGCCTGGGCTTCCAGCCGATCCTCGACGCCTGGACTGCGCGCACCGAAGGCCTGGACGGCCCCTGCGTCGCCCGGCTGGGGCATGAGACGGTCGAGGGCCATGCCGAGGGCGTGGCCGCGGACGGCGCCCTTCGCCTGCGCACCGGGGACGGGGCCCTGCGCCTCATTTCGGCGGGCGACGTCTTCTTCGGTTCGGACGCGCACGGAAGGGCCGCCTGATGCTTCTCGCCATCGAACAGGGCAACACCAACACGCTGTTCGCGGTCCATGACGGCGAAAGCTGGATCGCCCAGTGGCGCACGGCCACCGAGGCCAGCCGCACGGCTGACGAATACGCCGTCTGGCTGACGCAGCTTCTGGCCATGCGCAAGATCGACCTGGCGTCGCTTAACGGCTGCATCATCTCCAGCGTCGTGCCGCAGTCGATCTTCAACCTGCGCAACCTCGCGCGCCGCTATCTGGCGGTCGAGCCCCTGGTCATCGGCGACAATGTCGAACTGGGCATCCCGGTGCGGATCAGGAAGCCGTCGGAGGCCGGCGCCGACCGGCTGGTCAACGCCATCGGCGCGCACCTGGTCTATCCGGGCGACCTGATCGTCATCGACAGCGGCACGGCGACCACCTTCGACGTCATCGCCGCCGACGGGGCGTTCGAGGGCGGAGCCATCGCGCCCGGCATCAATCTTTCCCTGCAGGCCCTGCACGAGGCGGCCGCCATGCTGCCGCGCATCGCCATCCAGAAGCCCGACACGGTCATAGGCAAGGACACCGTGTCCAATATGCAGTCCGGCGTCTTCTGGGGCTATGTCGGCCTCATCGAGGGCATGGTCTCACGCATCAAGGCGGAGTGGGGCAAACCCATGACCGTCATCGGAACCGGAGGCGTCGCCTCCCTGTTCGAGGGGGCGACCCCATCCATCGACCGGTTCGATCCGGACCTGACCATCCGCGGCATGCTCGAAATCTGGCGCCGCAATACCCATCTGACGGACACATGACAAAACAAACCAAGGCTTCGGCCAACGACGAACTCGTCTTCCTGCCTCTAGGCGGCTCGGGCGAGGTCGGTATGAACCTGAACTGCTACGGCTACGGGCCGGAAGACAATCGCCAGTGGATGATCGTCGATGTCGGCGTGACCTTCGGCGACCTGTCGACGCCCGGCGTGGACATCATCGTCCCGGATCCGTCCTTCCTCGAGGGCGAGAACATCCGCGGCATCGTCCTGACCCACGCGCACGAGGACCATATCGGGGCCCTGCCCTGGCTGTGGAGCCGGATGAAGGCGCCTTTGTACGCCACGCCCTTCACTGCCTTCCTGATCCGCGAGAAGCTGCGCGACAACGGCGTCAGGGACGTCAAGATCATCGAAATCCCGATCGGCGGCCACGTCGACCTCGGCCCGTTCCAGGTCGATTTCGTCACCATGACCCACTCGATCGCCGAGCCGAACGGTCTGAAGATCACGACGCCCCTGGGCACGGTCTTCCACACCGGCGACTGGAAGCTGGATCCGGCCCCGGTTATCGGCCAACCGACCGACATCGCCACGATCACGAAGATGGGCGACGACGGCCTGCTGGCCATGGTCTGCGATTCCACCAACGTCTTCGTCGAGGGCGAGGCCGGGTCGGAGACGGAGGCCCAGGACGGCCTGATCGAACTGATCGGCAGCCTGAAGAAGGGCCGCATCGCCGTCGGCTGTTTCGCCTCCAACGTCGCCCGCATGGTCAGCGTCATCAAGGCGGCGGACAAGGCCGGGCGCCGCGTCGCCCTGGCCGGCCGGTCGATGCACCGCATCACCGCCGCCGCCCGCCACGTCGGCCTGTTCAATGACTCGCAGCGCATCCTGACCGAGGATGAGGCCCGTCACTGGCCGGCGGACGAGATCCTGTATCTGTGTACCGGCAGCCAGGGCGAGGACCGGGCGGCCCTGTCGCGCGTCGCCGACGGCTCGCACCCCTTCATCAAACTGGGGCTGGGCGACCACTGCATCTTCTCGTCGCGGGTCATTCCCGGCAACGAGCTGCCGATCGCCAACCTGCAGGACCGGATGGCCGATCGCGGTGTGCGTCTCTACACCGAGAAGGACCACCCCGGCATCCACGTCTCCGGCCACCCGTGCCGCGACGAGATCAAACAGATGTACGCCTGGGCCCGTCCGCGCATCTCGGTGCCGACCCACGGCATGCGCCGCCACCTGATGGAGCACGCCGCCTTCGCCCGCGATCTGGGCGTCGAGGAGACGGTGACGCCGCGAAACGGCGACCTCGTTCGTCTGGCGCCCGGCAAGGCCGTGATCATCGACGAGGTGCCGAATGGCCGCCTCTATGTCGACGGCGGCATGGTCGTCACCGAGAAGGGCGAGGCCCTGCGCGAACGCCGTCATGCCTCGACCAACGGGGTTCTGGTCGTCAGCTTCGCCATGGACAAGCGCGGCAAGATCGTCTCGGACATCGACGTCCGCGCCATCGGCCTGCCGGGCGACGAGGTCACGCCGCTGGGCGATGCCCTGGACGACCTGGCCGAGCGCGTCGAGCAGGTTGTGGGCTCATTGAAGAACGAGGCTCGCGACGACGACACGGTGGTCGAACAGGCCGTGGCGCGGGTGCTGAAGAAGGCCTCGCAACAGATCTGGGACCGCCGCCCGATCGTCGAGACGGTGATCCTGAGGCTGTAGGGCTTTCCCGCGCCGCGCGCCGCGCGTTGTCGGCAGGCGTAACCCTGTTATTCTGGCCCGCTCGGGGGAGGGCGGGCCATGATCACGCGTAGAAGCTTGGGGTTGGCGCCGGCCGCACTGTTGCCCGTCGCGGCGGCCGCGCCCGCGTCGGCGGCCCTGTTTCCGGCCCCCGTCCAGTACGGCGACGAGGCTGCGGACACCGTCTGCGTCCTCAGCGTCGACGGCGGAGGCCTGCGCGGGATCGCGGCGGCGCGGCTGTTGCAATCGATCGATGAGGTGCTGCGTCGGCGGTCCGGCACGCGGCTGGTGGACTGCTTCGACGTCTTCGCCGGGACCTCGACGGGGTCGATCATCGCCGCCGGGCTGGCGGGGTCCAAGGGTGGGGGGCTCGGCTTCGGCGACCCGGCCCGGATCGTCGACGTCTATCGCCAGCAGGCCTCGCGCATCTTCGGCATCCGGGAGGAGCGGCGCATCCGCGACCCCTCCACGCAGCGCTGGCTGAGCAGCGGGCTGGAAGGGGCGCTGAACGATGTCTTCGGCGACATGACCCTGTCGCAGGTCCCCGGGGAGCTGATCATTCCCTACTACAATATGCGCGCCGACCTCGGCCGCAGCGCGACCATCGCTCATGGCGGTCCGCCGGGCGTCGGCGATCCGCCCTGGGACAATGTGCGGGTCCGCGAGGTGGTCCAGGCCTCGTGCAGCGCCCCGACCTATTTCAATCCGATGGAGATGTCCGGCGGTCAGCAGGGCGTGGATGGCGGGGTCTTCGCCAACAACCCGGCTATGGTGGCCTGGACGGCGGTCCAGCGACGTCGGCGCGGAGCGCGGGTGGTGATGCTGTCCGTCGGCTGCGGCCACAACCGTGCGCAATACGACCAGCACGACACCTGGGGCGCGATCGAGTGGATGAACCCGACCGACGGCGTGCCCCTGATCGATGTCCTGATGCGGGGGCAGAGCGATCTGGTCGATTCCCAGATGGCCGTCGTCCTCGACCCCGACCAGACCTATTTGCGGTTCCAGTTCGCCATCGACGGCCTGTCGTCCCAGGACATGGACGACTCCAGCTCCCGGAATCTGAATGAACTGGTCGCGCTGGCCGAGGGCGAGGCGCGAAACCCCGGCACGGCGGCCTCGATCGAGCGGCTGGCGGACGCCCTGGCGACCGTTCAGGCGACGCGGTCGGCGAGGGCGGCGGTTCGACGCTGACCCCCGCCGCGCGCTTGCCCGCCGCCGGGCGAGGGGCCATAGCGGGCGGATGATCGGCAGATTGAATCACATCGGCGTCGCCACGCCCTCTATCGAGACCAGCATCGCCCTGTATCGCGACATGCTCGGCGCAGCGTCGGCCGGAGAGCCGTTCGACCTGCCGGCCCAGGGCGTGCGCGTCTGTTTCATCGACCTGCCCAACAGCCAGATTGAGCTGATCGAACCGCTGGGCGACGACAGCCCGATCCACGGCTTCCTCGCCAGGAACCCAAGGGGCGGGCAGCATCACGTCTGTTTCGAGGTCGAGGACATCCTGATCGCCCGCGATGCGCTGCGGGCCAGGGGCGCGACCCTGCTCGGCACTGGCGAACCCCGCATCGGCGCCCACGGCACCCCCATCCTGTTCCTGCACCCGAAGGACATGGGCGGGGTTCTGGTCGAGCTGATGGAAACTCCTAAGGAAGCCCACTGACATGCCCATCGGCCCGATCACCATGTTCGCCATCTACATTGTCGTCTGGTGGGTGGTTCTGTTCACCGTCCTGCCGCTGGGCACGTCCAGCGAGACGCACGAGCCGCCGACCGACGGCAGCCAGTGGGGCGCGCCGAAGACGCCGAACCTGAAGCGGAAATTCATCACCACGACCTGGGTGGCCTTCCTGCTGTGGCTGTTCGTGATGTGGCTGGTCTTCATCGGCTGGATGCCGCTTCCGGACCTGGCTCCGCCGGTTCCGTAAATCCTCTGCCGACGGGGGAGGGGGACCGCGAAGCGGCGGAGGGGGCCGACCCCAGACACCGCACTCGCCTTAAGCCCCCTCCGTCACGGCGCGAAGATGCGCCGCGCCACCTCCCCCGACGGGGGAGGATTGGCCTAGCTTTCGCCCTGTCCTCGCGTTTAAAGCTGACCACCCCTGACGCCTTCCGAATTCGAGACGCCCATGCGCCTGTCGCGCTATTTCCTGCCCACGCTGAAAGAGGCGCCCTCCGACGCCCAGATCGTCTCGCACCAGCTGATGCTGCGCGCCGGGATGATCAAACAGGAGGCCGCCGGCATCTACGCCTGGCTGCCGCTGGGTCTGCGCGTCCTGAACCGCATTGAGCAGATCGTGCGCGAGGAGCAGGAGCGGGCAGGGGCCGTCGAGCTGCTGATGCCGACGCTGCAACTGGCGGACCTGTGGCGCGAGTCGGGCCGCTACGACGCCTACGGGCCGGAGATGCTGCGCATCACGGACCGGCACGAGCGCGAGCTGCTTTACGGTCCCACCAACGAGGAGATGATCACCGACATCTTCCGCAGCTTCGTGAAGTCGTACAAATCGCTGCCGTTGAATCTTTTCCACATCCAGTGGAAATTCCGCGACGAGCGTCGGCCGCGCTTCGGCGTCATGCGGGGCCGCGAGTTCCTGATGAAGGACGCCTACTCTTTCGACATCGACGAGGCCTCGGCGCGCCGGGCCTACAACCGCATGTTCGTGGCCTATCTGAACACCTTCGCCCGCCTGGGTCTGAAGGCGGTGCCGATGCGCGCCGACACCGGTCCGATCGGCGGCGACCTGAGCCACGAGTTCATCGTTCTCGCCGACACGGGCGAGAGCCAGGTCTTCTGTGACAAGGCCTTGGTCGAGATGCCGGCGCCGGGTCCCGACGTCGACTGGAACGACCTGCAGTCCATCGTCGACGGCCGCACCTCGCTCTACGCCGCGACCGAGGAAATGCACGACGCCGCCCAGTTCGAGAGCCAGACGGCGGAGGGCGACCGCCTGACCGCGCGCGGCATCGAGGTCGGCCACATCTTCTATTTCGGCACCAAATACTCGGCCCCGATGAAGGCCAGGGTCGCGGGGCCAGACGGCGTCGATACCGATGTCCACATGGGCTCCTACGGCGTCGGGGTGTCGCGTCTTCTGGGCGCGATCATCGAGGCCAGCCATGACGATGCGGGCATCATCTGGCCGGACGCCGTGGCCCCGTTCGACGTGGTCGTGATCAACCTGCGCGCCAATGATCCATCGGTCTGCGAGGCCTGCGAGGCGGCGGTCGACGCTCTGGAGAAGGCCGGCAAGTCGGTCCTCTATGACGACACCGACGAGCGTCCGGGCGGCAAGTTCGCCACCGCCGACCTGATCGGTATCCCGTGGCAACTGGTCATCGGCCCCAAGGGCGTCGCCGAGGGCGTGGTCGAGCTCAAGCGCCGGGCGACCGGCGAGAAGTCGACCGTGCCGCTCGCTGCTGCACTGGAGGCCATCGGTTGAGTGGCCTGACCCGTCTCCTCCCCGTTCGCCGCTTGGCGGATGGGGAGGTGGATGCGAGCTCTTGCGAGCAGACGGAGGGGTTCTGCGTGCCGCAAGAACCCCTCCGTCACTACGCTTCGCTCCGTGCCACCTCCTCATGCTGCGCACGGGGAGGAGACCTGTGACCGACGCCCCCGTGAAACCCGCCGGCGCCTTCTCCGCCTGGGAGATCGGTCTGGCGCTCCGCTATCTGCGCGCCAGGCGCAAGGAGGGCGGGGTCGCGACCATCGCCATCATCTCCTTCATCGGCATCATGCTGGCCGTCGCCGTGCTGATCAGCGTGATGAGCATCATGGCCGGGTTCCGGAATGAACTTCTGGGCCGGATGCTGAGCTTCAACGGCCATTTGTACGTTCAGGGCGAGGTCCTGAACGCGCCGAACCGCGACGCCATCGTCGACCGCCTGCGCGGCGTCGAGGGCGTCGTGAGCGTCACGCCCCTGACGGAGTCCCAGGCCATCATCCGCGCTGGGGGCCAGACCAGCGGCGCCTATGTTCGTGGCATCCAGCCCCAGGACCTGGGGACCATGTCCTATGTCTCGTCCAGCATGTCGGCCGAGGCCAGGGCCAGCTTCGGCCGCGGCGCCTACGGCGGCGACAACGTGCTGATCGGTCAGGCCTTGGCTGACTCCCTCGGCCTGCGTGTCGGCGATCCGATCGAGATCTTTTCTCCGACGGGCGCCGATTCCGCCTTCGGCAATCTGGGCGGGCTGAACAAGACCTATACCGTCGGCGGGACCTATACCTCGGGCGCCGCCGACTACGACCGCGCCTTCATCTTCATGCCGCTGGAGCAGTCTCAGCTGTTCTTCGGCAAGGAGGGCGTCTGGGACGTGATCGAGATGAAGGTCAAGGACCCGGATCGCGTCGGCGAGTACCTCGCCCCCGTGCGCGAGGCGGCGGGACCCGGCGGTTTCGTCGTCGACTGGCGTGACAAGCTGGCGGCCTTCTGGGGCGCGCTGAAGGTCGAGCGGGTGGCGATGTCCATCATCCTCGGCCTCGTCGTCGCCATCGCCGCCATGAACATCATCTCCGGCATCGTCATGCTGGTGAAGAACAAGGGCCGCGACATCGCCATCCTGCGGACTATCGGGGCCAGTCCGTCATCGATCCTGAGGATCTTCTTCATGGCCGGGGCGACCATCGGGGTGGCGGGGACGCTGGCCGGTCTGATCCTGGGCCTGCTGTTCTGCCTGAACATCGGCGCGATCCAGCATTTCCTTGAGGCGATTACCGGGGTCCAGCTGTTCAACGCCGACGTCTATATGCTCGACGCCATCCCGGCCGAGGTCGATCCGGTCGACGTCATGTGGGTCGCCTTCTGGTCCCTGCTGATGAGTTGCATCGCCAGCCTGCCGCCCTCTTGGAACGCGTCGCGGATCGATCCGGTGGAGGCCCTGCGCTATGAGTAGCCCTGTCCTCTCCCTGCGCGGGGTGACCCGCACCTATGCGACCGGCCAGGGCGACCTGACGGTGCTCAAGGGCGTCGACCTCGACATCTTTCCCGGCGAACTGGTCGGGCTGATCGGCCCGTCGGGGTCCGGCAAGTCGTCCCTGCTGCACGCCGCCGGCCTGCTGGAGCGCCCCACCTCTGGCGAGGTGCGCATCGACGGCGAGGATGTGGGCCAGCTCGACGAGCGCGCCCGCACCCGCCTGCGCCTCAGCCGCGTCGGTTTCGTCTACCAGTTCCACCATCTGCTGCCGGAGTTCGACGCGCGCGACAACGTCGCCCTGCCGATGCGGATCGCCGGCTATTCTCTGGATCAGGCCCGCGCCCGCGCCGAGGAGGCCCTGGGCGCGCTCGGCCTGTCCGAACGTATCCTGCACCAGCCGGCCCAGATGTCGGGCGGAGAGCAACAGCGCGTCGCCCTGGCTCGCGCCCTGGCCAACAGGCCGCGCCTGTTGCTGGCTGACGAGCCGACCGGAAACCTCGATCCGGCGACCAGCCAGACGGTCTTCGAATCGCTGCAGAAACTGGTCAAGGAGACCGGCGTCGCCGCCCTGATCGCCACCCACAACATGGAGCTGGCCGGCCATATGGACCGCGTCTTCGCCCTGAAGGATGGCCATCTGGAAGAGCGCCAGGCCGAGAGCCGGGAATACTGACGCAGGCGCAAGGCCACGCTTCACCTGACGGGGTTCACGTCCTAGAACGGCGCCATGAACACCGAAGACGTCCTGAACGAGTTCCGCGCCGCGGGCGCCCTGCGCGAGGGACATTTCGTCCTCTCGTCGGGGCTGCACAGCCCGGTCTTCCTGCAGAAGAATCTGGTCTTCATGGACGGGGCCCGTTGCGAGCGGCTGTGCAAGGCTCTGGCGGACAAGATCGTCGCCACGGTCGGTCCGGTCGATGTGGCTATCTCTCCGGCCGTCGGCGGCATCATCCCGGGCTATGAGACGGCGAAACACCTGAACGTGCGGTCGATGTACGTCGAGCGCGAGGGCGGGGCCTTCAAGCTGCGGCGCGGCTTTCATGTCGAGCCGGGCGAGAGGGTCGTCATGGTCGAGGACATCGTCACCACGGGCCTGTCGAGCCGCGAATGCATCGCCGCCATCCAGGCCGCCGGCGGCACGGTCGTGGCAGCGGCCTGCATCGTCGACCGCTCCGGCGGGCGGGCCGATGTCGGCGTGCCGCTGGTGGCCCTGGCGACGCTTGACGTGCCGGCCTGGCCCGCTGACGCCCTGCCGCCTGAACTGGCGGCGATCCCGGTCGAGGATCCGGGCAGCCGGCGGCTGTCCAGGTGAAGCGCCCGCCCGTCCGCCTCGGCGTCAATATCGACCATGTCGCGACGGTCCGGAATGCGCGCGGCGGCGTCCATCCCGATCCCGTGCGCGCAGCCGAAGAGGCCATCGGCGCCGGCGCGGACGGCATTACCGCCCACCTGCGTGAGGATCGCCGCCACATCGGCGACGCCGACATCGAACGCCTGACCGCCCTGTGCTCGGCGGCCGGCAAGCCGCTGAATTTCGAGATGGCCGTGACCGACGAGATGCTGGCTATCGCCCTGCGTCACCGGCCCCACGCCGCCTGTCTGGTGCCCGAACGGCGCGAGGAGGTGACCACCGAAGGCGGTCTGGCCGTGGCCGGTCATGAGGCGACCATGGCGCCCGTGGTCCGGGCTCTGAGCGACGCCGGCATCCGCGTCAGCCTGTTCATCGATCCCTCGGCCGACCAGGTCGAGGCCGCCGCCGCCGTCGGAGCCCAGGTCGTGGAGTTCCACACCGGCCGCTACTGTCACCTGCCGGCCGGTCAACGGGCCGTGGAGTTCGACCGCCTCGCCGCCGCCTGCGCCCAGGCCGATGCCCTCGGGCTGGAGGTCCACGCCGGTCACGGACTGGACTACGAGACCGCCGCCGAGGTCCTGGCCATCCCCGAGATCCGCGAACTCAACATCGGGCATTTCCTGATCGGGGAGGCGGTGTTCGTTGGTCTCGCCGCCGCCATCCGACGGATGCGCGGGGCTATGGAGGCCGCCCTGACCGGAGCAGGGACGTGATCATCGGCGTCGGCGCCGATCTGACGGACATCCGGCGCATCCAGGGATCGATCGACCGCTACGGCGACCGCTTCAAGACCCGCTGCTTCACTGCGGTCGAACGCGCCCGCTCCGAGCGAAAGCCTGACGTCGCCTGGAGCTACGCCAAACGGTTCGCGGCCAAGGAGGCCTGCGCCAAGGCCCTCGGCACCGGCATGCGCCGCGACGTCTACTGGAAGGACGTGGGTGTGGTGAACCTGGGCTCGGGCCAGCCGACATTGGCCCTGACCGGCCCGGCGGCGGAGCACCTGAAGCGGCTGACGCCTGCGGGCCACACCCCGCACATTCACCTGACGCTTTCCGACGAACACCCCTATGCACTCGCCTTCGTGGTGATCGAAGCCTTGCCCACGGCGTAATCGGGCTATACCCGTGCGCGGTTACGAGCCGCGTTCGGCGGTCAGGGATCGAGCTTTCACACGATGAGCGACAACAAGCCCGAAGACGGCGAAAAGCCCGTGCTCGATACGACGGAAGCTGAATCGTCCTCCGTGGTCCGCCAGGACGTCTCGCCCGACGATCTGGACCTGACCCCGACCGAGCCGGATGCCGTGACGCCCGAGGCGGAGTTCGCCGCCTCCGAGAGCGATCAGACGGTCACCCCTGACCCCGTCGTCACCCCGGACACGCATCGTCCGATCTGGAGCGACGCCGGCGACGCCCCCTTCGACGACAAGAAGGAAAAGGTCCCCGGCCCCGCCCAGGTCCGCGTCAAGGACGACGAGAACGACGACGACGGCGGTTCGGCCGGCTCGGAGGCGCTGGAGATCGTCAAGACGGTCGTCGTGGCCCTGGCCATCGCCTTCGTCCTGCGCGTCCTGCTGTTCCAGCCTTTCACCATCCCGTCGGCCTCGATGGAGCCCAACCTCTACGAGGGCGACTACATCATCGTGTCCAAATGGGCCTATGGCTATTCGAAATTCTCGTCGGGCCTGCCGATCAACCTGCCGCTGGGCGACGGTCGGGTGTTCGGTCGCGCGCCGGCGCGCGGCGACATCGTCGTGTTCAAACTGCCGCGCGACGACAAGACCGACTACATCAAGCGGGTCATCGGCCTGCCGGGCGACCAGATCCAGATGATCGCCAACCGGCTGCATATCAACGGCCAGCCGGTTCAGGACGTGGTGGTCAGCCAGGGCGAGGTCAATGACATCTTCGGCCCGCGTCCGGTCACCCAGGTGCGCGAGACCCTGCCGGGCGGCAAGACCATCACCATCCAGGACTTCGGCCCCGGCGGCGATCTGGACGACACCCCGGTCTATGAAGTCCCGGCCGGCCACTATTTCATGATGGGCGACAACCGCGACAACTCGATCGACAGCCGCGTTCAGGAATCGGCCGGCGTCGGCCTGGTCCCGGACGAGAACCTCGTCGGCAAGGCCGAGATCATCATGTTCTCGTGGGAGCCGGGGGCTTCGCTGTTCAATCCGGTCAGCTGGTTCGCCAATGTCCGGCCCAGCCGCTTCTTCCGCGTCCTCGACTGATGGCCAATGTCCGCGCCGAGGCGGTGACCGCGCTGGTCGACCGCATCGGCCATGTGTTCCGCGACCCCGCCCTTCTGGAGCGGGCGCTGACCCATTCCAGCGTGGGGGAGGGGGCCGACAAGGCCGCCGGAAAGCCCGCGCGCCACAACGAACGGCTCGAGTTCCTCGGCGACCGCGTCCTCGGCCTGCTGGTCGCCCAGCGGCTGCACAACGATTATCCCGCCGCCGACGAGGGTGAACTGTCCTCGCGTCTGCACGCCCTGGTCGACAAGCACGCCTGCGGCCGCGTGGGCGATCGTCTCGGCATCGGCGAGGCCCTGCGTCTCTCGCCTGGCGAGACCAAATCCGGCGGTCGTCGCAAGGAGGGGGTCGTCGCCGACGCCGTCGAGGCCCTGCTGGCTGCCGTCTTCCTCGACGGAGGTCTGGACGCCGCCCGCGCCATGTTCGACCGCGTCTGGGCCGAGGAACTGGCCACGCCGGCGCCGCGCGCCCTGAACAATCCCAAGTCCGCCCTGCAGGAATGGTCGCAAGGCCAGGGTCGCCCCCTGCCGACCTATCGCGTCGTGGGCCAGACCGGCTCCGACCACGCCCCGACCTTCACGGTCGAGGTCTCCATCGAAGGGGTTGAACCCCTGACCGCTCCCGGACGTTCGCGTCAGGACGCGGAAAAAGCGGCCGCCATGGCCATGCTCCAACGTGAAGGCGTGATTTGACCGATACCAACCCCCAGCACCGCGCGGGCTTTGCAGCCATCATCGGCGCGCCGAACGCCGGCAAGTCGACGCTGGTGAACCGGCTGACGGGATCCAAGGTCTCCATCGTCACCCAGAAGGTCCAGACGACGCGGTTTCCCGTGCGCGGCATCGCCATCGAGGGCGACGCCCAGATCGTGCTGGTCGACACCCCGGGCATCTTCACCCCGCGGCGCCGGCTGGAGCGGGCCATGGTCGCCTCGGCCTGGGGCGGAGCCCAGGACGCGGACGTCGTGGTCCACCTGATCGACGCGGCCTCCCACATCGCCTCGGAAGGCAAGGACGGCACGGGCGCGGACCGCAAGTCGGCGGAGGACACCGAGACCATCATCGCCAACCTGAAATCCACGGGGACCAAGGTCATCCTGGTGCTCAACAAGATCGACGGCATGCGCCGCGACACCCTGCTGGCCCTGTCGCACAGCCTGTTCGAGACCGGCGTCTATTCGGAGGTCTATATGATCTCGGCCCTTTCGGGCGACGGCGTCGACGACCTGAAACAGCGTCTGGCGCGCGATATGCCGCTGGGCCACTGGCTCTATCCCGAAGACCAGTCCGCCGACGTGCCGATCCGCGTCCTGGCTGCCGAGATCACGCGCGAGAAGGTCTATCTGCGCGTCCACGAGGAGCTGCCCTATTCGGCCGCCGTGGAAACGACGGCCTTCGACGAGAAAGCCGACGGCTCGGCCCGCATCGAACAGACCATCTATGTCGAGCGCGAGAGCCAGCGCCCCATCATCCTCGGCAAGGGCGGCCAGACCCTGAAATGGATCGGCCAGAAGTCGCGCGAGGAACTGACGGAATTGCTGGACCGTCCGGTCCACCTGTTCATCACCGTCAAGGTCGATCCGAAGTGGCAGGACAGCCGCGCGCTCTACGCCCAGTTCGGCCTGGACTTCAACGCGTAGTCGACCACCCCATCCGTCGCTCACCCATACTCTTCCGTCATCCTCGGGCTTGACCCGAGGACCCAGCCCCCGGGCCTCGACGCCCCGTTATCGTTCTGCGCGGACAGGTCGGTGAAGCTGGGTCCTCGGGTTCGCTGCGCGCCCCAAGGATGACGGAAAAGAGTGGGGGATGACGGAAATGGGATCGGTCCGTGGGGTGACGAATCGTACGCAGGCGTTACCAAGCCTCGATGTTTCACGTTCCCCGTACCGCCGGAAATCATCCCCGGCTCTTCCTCGGCCTGATCGGCGCCGTCGTCCTGATCGGCGGGGCGGGTCTTGCCGCCGTCCTGACCTCGCAGCCGCCGCCGACGGCCTCGTCGCGTCTCGCGCCCCTGCCGCCGCGCCCGCCGCTCGAGGTCGTCGAGGCCCTGCCGCAACTGACCGCCCGCCTTCAACGCGAGGCCGACGCCGGCCGGTTCATGGGCGCCGTCCTGGTCGCACGCGGCGACGAGATCCTGTTCCGCCAGGCTTACGGAACCGCGGACGTCGCCACAGGGGCGCCGCTGCGGGTCGGTTCGCGCTTCCGCCTCGCCTCCATCTCCAAGCAATTCACCGCCGCCGCCATCCTGAAGCTGCAGGACGAGGGCAGGCTGACCATCGGCGATCCGGTCTGCCAATGGATCCAGCCGTGCCCCGCCGCCTGGGCGCCGCTGAAGATCCATCACCTGATCTCGCACACCTCCGGCATTCCCGACCTGATGGCCCGGCCCGGCTGGGGCAATCGCCGCACCACCCCCGCGACGCTGGACCAGCTGACCGAGGACTCCAGACTGTTCCGTCTGTCGTTCGAACCGGGAACCAAGGTTCGCTACAACAATGCCGGCTTCAACCTGGCCGCCGCCATCGTCGAGAAGGCCAGCGGCCAGCGCTTCGCGGACTACCTCCGCACGGCCTTCTTCGGGCCGCTCGGCATGACCGACACCGGCTTCGACGACGATACGGACCTCGGCATCGTCACCGGCCACGCGACCTTCCCCGAGGGGCTGACGGCCCAGCGCAATCCGAACGTCTCGATCGTCGCCGGCGCCGGCGCCCTCTATTCGACCCTGGACGATCAGCTGGTGTGGGAGCAGGCCCTGCACGGCGGTCATGTCCTGAGCCCATACAGCTACGCCCAGATGATCATGGACCATTCTCCGGCCGACCAGCCGAACGAGCGTGACGGGCGGCCGCATCGCGCCTGGGGCTACGGCCTGATGGCCAACCGGCTGGGCACGCGGGTCACCCCCGCATTCCAGGACCGGGAAATCTACCACACGGGCAGCTGGTCGGGCTTCCGCAACATCGAGGTCTGGCAGCCGGACAAGCGGATCGCCGTGATCGTGCTGTCGAACAACTACCATCAGCAGGAGCAGGTCCTGCTGATCTCGCAGCAGGCCATGGCCGAGGCCCTCGGCCATGAGTTCCCGACAGCGTTGGCGGACTAGAGCTTTCGACATTCAGCGTTCCAGACGCTTGTCATCCCGGTCGCAGCGAAGCGGAGAGCCGGGACGCTGAACGCTGAGCGTCAGACTCCCGGAAATCGCGTCGGCGATTGTCCGGGAGAAAGCCCGACCGCCCTTTGCTGTCTCCCGGACAGCCGCTTCGCGTCTTCCGGGAGGGACGAACAGATGGCTTTTCGTCCCGGATAATCGCCAGCGCGATTTCCGGGATGACAAGGCCGAATGTCGATTGAACCTGGCCGCCAGAGCCGGCCGTTCGCACCTCAGCGCCGGAAGGGGACCAGCGACCTCAGCCGCTCGTCCCGCAGCCACAGCCCGCCCGACATGAAGAGACCATGGGCGAGGCCTTCACGACTGGGCCGCAGGCATGGTGTTGATCATCCACGGCACGCCGAACCTGTCGGTGAAGCCGCCGAAGCCGGGCGACCAGGGGCTCTCGGCAAAGGGCATGCGGACCTCGCCGCCCTGCGACAGGCCCTCGAAGATCCGGCGCGCGTCCTCGACCCTGTCGAAATGCAGGGTGACGTCGAAGCCGTCCTTGGGCCTGTGCATGTCCGGCGCAAAGTCCGGGTGCATGTCGGAGCCCATGATCGCCTGGTCGCCGACCTGCAGCCAGCAGTGCATCAGCCAGTCGCGGATTTGCGGCGGCGTCGGCATGCCGGGGAAACCCTCGCCATAGGGGATGGCGGCCGTGATCTCGCCGCCCAGAGCGCCGGCGTAAAAATCAAAGGCTTCGCGGCAATTGCCGGGGAAGCTCAGACTGGTCACGATCTTCATGGTCTGCTCCTTCAGTCGGGGTTGGCGGCCAACCAGGCTTCCAGCCTGTCGGCGGTGGAGGTCCAGCCATGTTTGTGGCCGGTCAGGCTCTGTTCGGACTTCAGGCCCTCGTGGGTGAAGTCCATCCGGGTCTGGCCCTCCGCCGTCTCGGCGAAACGCACGGTGACCAGGGTGTCGACGGGCGGACCGTCCTCGTGACTCTCGTCCCACCTGAAGGTGAAGACGATCCGTTCGGGGGCGACGATCTCGCGATAGACCCCGCCCTGCCACAGGTCCTCGCCGGTCGTCGGCGAGCGCAGGCAGATGCGCCACTCGCCACCGACCCGGAAGTCGACTGTGGCGCTGACGGCCGGCCATTCGACCGGCCCCATCCACAGCACCAGGATCTCCGGGTTGGACCAGGCGCGCCAGACGAGGTCGCGCGGCGCATCGAAAACGCGCTGCAGGTTCAGGGTCGGACGGGCGGGTGTCTCGGCGACGAGGGGGCTCATCGGATCAGAACGTATTCACGATTTCGGCCAGCTGGTCGGCGACCGTGCCCCAGCCCTCGTGGAAGCCCATCTGCTCGTGCTGCTTCATCGCGTCTTCGTTCCAGTGGCTGGCGACGGCCGTGTATTTCGTCTTGCCGTCACCGGTCGGCTCCATGTCGACGCGGGCGACCATGAAGGGCTGGCCGGCCGGCTTCCACCCGGAGGTGAAGGCGTCGGTGGTGATGATGCGGCGGTTCGGCACGACCTCCAGGAAGACGCCGCTGTTCGGGAACACCTCGCCGTCCGGCCCGTGCATGGTGAAGTTGAAGCGGCCGCCGACGCGGGCCTCGATGATCGGATCGACGATCTTCCAGGGCTTGGGCGCGAACCACTGGGCCAGGATCGCGGGGTCCGTATAGGCCCTGAAGACCTTCTCCGGCGACGCATCGATAATGCGTTCCAGCGTCAGGTCGAAGGCGTGTGCCGCGCCGTCGGTGTCGCAGGGATTGGTCTCAGCTTCTTTTGCCATCATCGTTTCCTTTCTGAATCTTGCGCAGATAATCTTCCAGACGGTCGAAGCTCTGGTCCCAGTAGCGGCGGTAGTGTTCCAGCCACTCGGCCACGCCCTTCAGGCCCATCGGCTCCAGCCGGGCAGGGCGCCACTGGGCCTCCTTGCCGCGAGAGATCAGGCCGGCCTTTTCCAGCACCTTCAGATGCTTCGAGACCGCCGGCAGACTCATGTCGAACGGTTCCGCCAGGTCGCCGACCGAACACTCGCCCTCGGTCAGCCTGGCCAGGATGGCCCGACGGGTCGGGTCGGCCAGGGCGGCGAACTTGGCGGAGAGGGGATCGGTCTGCATGACGGGTTTCGTGTTGAACTGATCGGTCAAATGATGCTGTTGGATCGTGTTGTCAACCTTTCGGTTAAATGCGGTTCCTCTTCTTTCGTCATCCTCCGGCAAGTCGCCGCTTGGCGGCGCAGACCGGGGGACGCTTCGTCATCCTCCGGCCGATCGAAGATCGGACCGGGGGAGGCGCCGAAGGCGATCTGTTCACGCTCGATGTCAGAAGCAGGCGTGTGCGCGGCAGGTTCGCGCTCTCGCGCGCCGCTGTGTCCCCCGGTCTCCGCTGCGCTTCGCCGGAGGATGACGAAAGAAGCGGAGGAACAGGCTCAATCACCGTCCGTTCTCTAGACCCAGCCCGGAGATCACCATGCGCGCCGTCGTCCTGAACTGCACCCTCAAGCCCTCGCCCGGCGTCTCCAACACCGAGGCGCTTGCCAGGGTCGTCATCGCTGAGCTGGAGAAGGGCGGAGCCGAGGTGGAAATGATCCGGCTGGTCGATCTCGACATCAAGCCCGGCGTCACCGCCGACGAGGGCGGTGGCGACCAATGGCCGGGCGTCGACAGGAAGCTGAAGGCCGCCGACATCGTTGTCTTCGCCACCCCGACCTGGCTCGGTCAGATGTCCAGCGTCGCCCTGCGCGCGCTCGAACGTATGGACGCCTGGTTCGGCGAGACCGACGACACCGGCCGCCCCGTCGCCTTCGGCAAGGTTGCGGGCATCGTCATCACCGGCAACGAGGACGGCGCCCACCATATCGTGGCGACGATCTCGCAAGGCTTGATCGACATGGGCTTCACCATCCCGGCGCAGAGCTGGACCTACTGGCATCTCGGCCCGGGCCCCGGCCCGGACTATGTCGAGACCGATCAGGGCCACGATTATTCTGATCGCGTCGGCCGTAACGCCGCCCGCAACCTGATCGCCCTGTCGAAGGTGCTCAAACCCGATACCTATCCGGTTCCTGAAAGCGGCGATCGGGGTTAGGACTGGGGTTCACCCCGCTGGAGGCCTCCGCCATGTTCGCAGCCCTCGCCCTCGCCGCCGCGCTACAGGCCACGCCAGAGGCCCAGGTCGCCGCCGTTCTCGATCAGTTGAACGTCGCCTCGGCCGCCGCCGACGCCGACGCCTATTTCGCCCTTTATACGGCCGACGCCCGCTTCGTCGGCACCGACGCCGGCGAGCACTGGACCATCGCGGAGCTGCGCGGCTACGTCGGTCCCTATTTCGCGCGCGGTCAGGGCTGGTCCTATCCGGCGACGTCGCGCGTCATCACCATCGCTCCGATCGAGTGCCGCTGCGTCGCCTGGTTCGAGGAACAGCTGACCAACGACAGCTATGGCCGGACGCGCGGGTCCGGCGTTATGCGTCTGACCGACGACGGCTGGAAGATCGAACAGTACGTGCTCAGCCTCGCCATCCCCAACGACCTGGCCAGTCCCATCGCCCGCATCATCAAGACCTACGAAACGGCGAAGGGGTCCGCCCCCTGATGGAATTCCACGAAGAGGCCTTCGTCCTGTCGGCGCGGGCCCACGGCGACACCGGCGTGGTCGTCGACCTGCTGACCGAGACCCACGGCCGTCACTCGGCCTATGTCGCCGGCGGGGCGTCGCGGCGCATGAAGCCCTTCCTCCAGCCCGGCGCCCGGGTCATCGCCGATTACCGCGCCCGCACTTCGGACCACCTCGGCTCGGCCCGTCTGGAGCCGGTGGGGGAGGGGCCCAGCGCCCTGTTCGACGACGGCCTGGCCCTGACCGGCCTCGCCGCCGCCGCCGCCGTGGCGCAAGGCGCCCTGCCGGAACGCGAGCCCCACCCCGGCGCCTTCCTGGCCTTCGAGGCCCTGATGGCGGCGTTCCAGATCCCGGCCGTCTGGCCCGCCATCTTCGTGCGTTTCGAGGCGGGTCTGCTGGAGGATCTCGGCTTCGGCCTGGACCTCAGCCGCTGCGCCGTCACCGGATCAATGGATGATCTCTTGTGGGTAAGCCCCCGCACCGGACGCGCGGTCTCCAGAGAGGCGGGGGCCCCCTATGCCGACAAGCTGCTGAAACTGCCGCCCTTCATGCTGGGCGCCCAGGCGGGCCTGTCGGAGGGCGACGTCCGCGCCGGCCTCGATCTGACCGGCCATTTCCTCGAACAGTTCGTCTTCCACCCCCAGAACAGGCCGATCCCGGCGGCCCGCGTCTGGCTGGTCGACAAGCTGGCGGAGCAGGGGCGGTTGTAGGCGAGCGCACATCATTCTCCCTCCCCCTCGGGGGAGGGTGGTCGCAGCCCAGCGGAGACCGGGTGGGGGCGGCAAGGCAAAACACCGCAGTCCTGCATCCGCATCGCTCTGCCGCCCCCACCCCGTCGCTTCGCGACGCCCCTCCCCCGCAGGGGGAGGGAGAGGACGTGCGCCTTGCCTCCCAACCGCCCGCCTCCTAATCCATAACGACACGGAGACCGCCCGCATGACGCCCATCCTCGAACAGCTCGAAGCCCGCCGCGAAGCCGCGCGTCAGGGGGGCGGCGCCGCCCGCATCGCCTCGCAGCACGCCAAGGGCAAGCTGACCGCCCGCGAGCGGATCGAGGTCCTGCTGGACGAGGGCAGCTTCGAAGAGACCGACATGTTCGTCGAGCACCGCTCGCATGACTTCGGCATGGAAACCCAGCGCGTCCCCGGCGACGGCGTGGTCACCGGCCGCGGCACGATCGGCGGTCGTCTGGTCTATGTCTTCTCCAAGGATTTCACGGTCTTCGGAGGCTCTCTTAGCGGCGCGCATGCGGCCAAGATCGTCAAGCTCCAGACCATGGCCCTGACCAACGGCGCGCCGATCATCGGCCTGTTCGACGCCGGCGGCGCCCGCATCCAGGAGGGGGTCGAGAGCCTCGCCGGCTATGCCGACATCTTCCTCCAGAACACCCTGGCCTCGGGCGTCATCCCCCAGATCAGCGTCATCATGGGCCCCTGCGCCGGCGGCGACGTCTATTCCCCCGCCATCACCGACTTCATCTTCATGGTGAAGGACACCTCCTACATGTACGTGACCGGCCCCGACGTGGTCCGCACCGTCACCAACGAGGTGGTCAGCCACGAGGACCTCGGCGGCGCGCGGGTGCATTCGCAGAAGTCCGGCGTCGCCGACGGCGCCTTCGAGAACGATCTGGAGGCCCTCAGCGAGGTCCGCCGTCTGATCGGCTTCCTGCCCCTGTCCAACCGCGAGAAGCCGCCGGTCCGCGACTCCTACGACGACCCCGACCGCGACGAGGCCTCGCTCGACACCCTGGTCCCGGCCAATCCGAACCAGCCCTATGACATCAAGGAGCTGATCCTGAAGACGGTCGACGAGGCCGAGTTCTTCGAGATCGGCGCCGACTTCGCCCGCAATATCGTCTGCGGCTTCGGCCGGCTGGACGGCCAGCCGATCGGCATCGTCGCCAACCAGCCCCAGGTCCTGGCCGGCGTCCTCGACATCGATTCCAGCCGCAAGGCCGCCCGCTTCGTCCGCTTCTGCGACGCCTTCGACATCCCGCTGGTGACCTTCGTCGACGTGCCCGGCTTCATGCCCGGTACGCGTCAGGAGTACGGCGGCCTGATCAAACACGGCGCCAAGCTTCTGTTCGCCTATGCCGAGGCCACCGTGCCCAAACTGACCGTGATCACGCGCAAGGCCTATGGCGGCGCCTATGACGTGATGAGCTCCAAACACCTGCGCGGCGACGTCAACTACGCCTGGCCCTCGGCCGAGATCGCCGTCATGGGCGCCAAGGGCGCGGTCGAGATCATCTTCCGCAAGGAGGCGGGCGACCCGGAGGCCCTGGCGGCGAGGGAGGCGGAGTACAAGGAACGGTTCGCGAATCCGTTCGTGGCGGCGGGTCTGGGATACATCGACGACGTGATCATGCCGCATGGGACGCGGAGAAGGCTGATCCGGGCACTACGGACGCTGAAGAACAAGAAGCTGGACAACCCTTGGAAGAAGCATGACAACATTCCGTTGTGAAATCTAACAACTCTCGCTCGTTCGGCAAAGACTCGTCGATCTACATCGCGCCCCATACATTTTCCGCCCAGTCATTGCCGGAGATGCTCGCGCGTTTGCATCACGCGATATCGTTCGATGGAAAAAGGGAAATCACGCTTGATTTCTCGACAACGAAAGCAGCGTTCGAAGCAGGAATCCTTCCTATCTTGCCGATCCTATCGCAGTATCGGGAAAAGAGCCGTGTCAAATTTGAGCTAATACTTCCGACCGACGTTCGTTTGGCTAATATCTTTAGAGAATTTAACTGGGCTCACTATATTGAGTCAGAGAGATTTGATTTCCAGGAAGCAAAATCAGACACCCATTGCCCTGCAATTCGCTTTTCCACCGCAAAAGAGCAGTTTTCTGCAGTCGACAGGATACTTGGTCTTGTTTTGACAGCTTCCGATATCGATAGAAGCGTACTAAAGGCGATGGAGTGGTCTCTTAATGAGATTACTGACAACGTGCTCAATCACGCGGGGAAGTCGGCCCACGGTTTTATCCAAGCCACTTGGTTCAAACATCAAAAAAGCATCGAATTCGTCGTGGCTGATGGCGGGGTAGGCATCGCCAAATCGCTAGGCGAGCATGATCACAAAATCGCTCTCGAGCAATCTGTTCAAGAGGGGGTTACGAGAAACAAGAAGACAAATCAGGGCAACGGACTTTTTGGATCCTACCGGATCGCTGCGAACAGCCACGGAAATTTCAATATATTTTCCGGATTTGCGACGCTTGTTCTTAGTCAGGATGGGTCGTTTAAAATCGCTGCCAGCAAAGTGCCGTTCAAGGGAACGGTTGTGCGCTGGACAATGCGAACAGACGCGTCGGATGTTTTGAACAGAGCTCTGGTATTCAAGGGCCGCCCGATTGATACGGCGCTTGATTACATGGAACGGATTTACGAGTCAGCGGGCGGAAGCTTCAGTGTGTCAGTTAAAGACAAATTTGTTTCGCTTGGCTCTAGGTCTGCAGGGAAGGCGGCCTACACCTACTTGAAGAATATTCTTCAGAATACGGACATATCCGGCCTTACCGTTGATTTTGCCGAAGTCTCAGTAATCTCGTCGTCTTTTGCGGACGAGGTGTTTGGTCGGCTGTTTGTCGATCTGGGTCCGATGGTTTTCATGGGGCGAGTTCGGTTCCTGCATGCGAATGCTGAGGTTCTTACAATCATCGACCGGGCAATCGTTCAGCGCAGCGGCATGAAATTGCACTGAAACGTGCAAACCTGGCCAACCTCCTCTTCCTCTGCGCCCGCAACCGTCCCGGATAGCGCCTGCGGCGCTTCCGGGATGACAAGGCATCGCGCGAGCCCCTTGTCATCCCGGCCGAAGCGAAGCGAAGAGCCGGGACGGCACGCTCTCCCACCCCCTGACCCCTCCCGGACAGCCCGCTTGGGCTGAGCCGGGAGACGGGTGGCGGCGGCACGGGTGGATGACGCCTGGCTGCGGCGTTCAGGGCAAATCCCAACCTCCCGTGGCTGCAGGCTGTCGCCCGGCTCAGCCTAAGCGGGCTGTCCGGGCGTGGCTGGAAACATGGGGTCTGGTCCGTCCCCGATCTCCGCTTCGCTCCGTCGGGGATGACAAAAGAGCGATCTTCGCTGCGCTTCGTAGGGGATGACAAAAGAGCGATCTCCGCTTCGCTCCGTCGGGGATGACAAGGCCTTCACACAATCTTGGCGCGTATGGTTGCGCGCGACAAAGTGGCGGCGCGATGGGAAAGGTCGACCACCACTACTGGGTCTATATCGTCGCTAGCGGACCGTGCGGCTGGCTCTATGTTGGCATGACCAACGATCTCGTCCGGCGGATCGGCGAGCACAGGCACAGGCAGATCGACGGCTACAGCCGCGAGCGAAAGACAGATCTGCTGGTCTGGTAGGAGCATCACCGATACGTCGATCAGGCGATCCTGCGGGAGAAACGCATCAAGCGCTGGTTGCGACCGTGGAAATTCGCCCTGGTCGAGGAAACCAATCCGCACTGGACCGACCTGTATCCGGCCTTGCTGACAGGCGACCACTCATGACCAATCCGCTCTTCATCTGCTCCCGCAACCGCCTCCGCTCGCCGACGGCCGAGCAGGTGTTCGCCGGTTGACCGTGGGGCCGTTCCTGCGGGCTGATTTCAAAACCTGGGTTCCCGCCTTGACAGCTACGCGCCGCCCTTCGGGTCGCGGGGATGCACGGAATTGGTGCGATACCCATCAACGGATCGTCCGAATCCGCGTTTGAAATCAACGGCCGGCTCTAATGAGAGGCGTTTTACCCATCACCCCCCGAAACGCCCCCATACTGATCCGTTTCGTGAGGGTGGAGCGGATGGGGCGCGACGCAGGGGAGGTTATCCGAACGGTTCGAACGCTTCGGCCGGTGTTTTGGAGTCCGGCGCCGACGTGCTCGATCCAGACTCAACGGACGATTCAGACTCCATTTTCGGAGTCTGGACGCCAGCCTCAGCCCAGCCGGTTCAGCCCGTGTCGTCCCGGGAGGCCGAGGCCCGCCAGCCGGCGCTGGCGGGGAGCCAGGAGGCTACTCCGCCGCCGTCTTCGCGGCAGGAGCCTTCTTCGGCGCGGCCTTTTTGGCAGCCGGTTTCTTCGCCGCCGGCTTCTTGGCCGCGGCCTTGGGCGCCGCCTTCTTGGCCGGGGCCTTCTTGGGCTTGGGCGCGACCAGGGCGCGGGCGGCCAGCAGGGGCACGGCCACCTCCATGGTCATGTCCTCGGGGGCCGTGCCCTTGGGCAGGGTGGCGTTGATCTTGCCCGACTTCACATACGGCCCGAAACGGCCCGCCATGACGTGCACCGGTTCGCCCGTCTCGGGGTGGGCCCCCAGGTCCTTCAGCGGCGCTGTGGCGGCCCCCCGGCCCTTGAACCCGCCGGCCCGCTTCTCGGCCAGCAGGACCACGGCGCGGTTCAGGCCGATCTCGAACACCTCGTCGATGTCCGCGACATTGGCATAGGTGCCGGCGTGCAGGATGAAGGGGCCATAGCGACCCAGGCCCGCCGTGATCGGCTTGCCGTCCTCGGGGTGGTCGCCCACCTCGCGCGGGAGTCCCAGCAGGCGCAGGGCCTGCTCCAGCGTCAGGGACGCCGGGCTCCAGCCCTTGGGCAGGGAGGAGCGTTTGGGCTTCTCCTCGTCGGGCACGGCGGTTTCGACATAGGGGCCGAAGCGGCCGATCTTCAGCTGCACCGGCAGGCCGGTCACCGGATCGACGCCCAGTTCCCGGTCTCCGCCCTCGGTGCCGCCGTCGGCCGCATCCGGGGCCGCCACCGGCCGGGTGAATTTGCAGTCGGGATAGCGCGAACAGCCGACGAAGGCGCCGAAGCGGCTGGTCTTCAAACTCAGCTGGCCCTGCTTGCACAGGGGGCATTCGCGCGGGTCCGAGCCGTCTTCCTTCATCGGGAAGATGTGGGCGCCCAGGCTTTCGTTCAGGGCGTCTAGGATGGCCGTGGTGCGCAGTTCGCCCGCCGCTTGGGTCGCGACATGGAAGTCGCTCCAGAACTCGCGCAGCAGCACCTTCCAGTTCAGCTCGCCGGCCGAAACTTCGTCCAGCCGGGTCTCCAGCGCCGCGGTGAAATCGTATTCCACCCATTTGCGGAAGAACTGTTCCAGGAAGGCCGTGACCAGCCGTCCCTTGTCCTCGGGATAGAAGCGGTTCTTGTCCATGCGGACGTATTCGCGGTCGCGCAGGGTCGTCAGGATCGAGGCATAGGTCGAGGGCCGGCCGATGCCGAGCTCTTCCAGCTTCTTGACCAGGGTGGCCTCGGAGAAGCGCGGCGGCGGCTCGGTGAAATGCTGTTCGGTGCGGATCGCCTCGACCTTCGCCCTGGCGCCTTCCTTGAGCGCGGGCAGGCGGGTGGAATCGTCGTCCTCCTCGGACTCGGCGCCCTTCTGCTTCTCGTCGCGGCCTTCCTCATAGACGGCCAGGAAGCCGTCGAAGGTCACGACCTGGCCGGTGGCGCGCAGCCCCGTCTGGCCGTCGGGCGTCTCGACCTCGACCGTGGTCCGGTCCAGACGCGCGGCCTCCATCTGGGAGGCGACCATCCGCTTCCAGATCAGTTCGTAGAGCCGCTGCAGGTCGCTCTCGAGCCGCAGACTGTCGGGGCGGCGGGCGATATTGGTCGGGCGGATTGCCTCGTGCGCCTCCTGGGCGTTCTTGGCCTTGGTCTTGTAGTAGCGGGCCTCGGCCGGGACGAAGGCGGGGCCGAAGGTCTCGCTGATGACTTCGCGCGCCTGGGCGATGCCCTCGGGCGTCGTCTGGACGCCGTCGGTCCGCATATAGGTGATCAGGCCGCCGGTCTCGTCGACGCCCTCGTACAGCTTCTGGGCCGCGCGCATGGTGCGCTGGGCGTCGAAGCCCAGCTTGCGCGACGCCTCCTGCTGCAGGGTCGAGGTGGTGAAGGGCGGCGAGGGGAAGCGGCGGACCGGCTTCTTCTCGATCGACCGGATGGTGAACTCGCCGGCCTTGATGGCGTCGCGGGCGGCGAACGCAACAGACTCAGAGGGGATGTCCAGACGCTGGATCCGCTTGCCCTCGTGCTTGACCAGACGCGTGGTGAAGGGCGGGCTGTCGGCGGCCAGGTCGGCCTCGATCGACCAGTATTCCTGGGCCTTGAACCGCTCGATCTCCATCTCGCGGTCGACGACGATGCGCAGGGCGACGGACTGAACCCGACCCGCAGAACGAGCGCCGGGGAGCTTGCGCCACAGCACCGGAGACAGGGTGAAGCCGACCAGATAGTCCAGCGCGCGGCGGGCCAGATAGGCCTCGACCAGTTCCATGTCGAGCTGGCGCGGATTGGCCATGGCCTCCAGCACGGCCGACTTGGTGATGGCGTTGAAGGTGACGCGCTCGACGTGCGTGTCCTTCAGCACCTTCTTCTTGGTCAGGATTTCCAGAACATGCCAGCTGATCGCCTCACCCTCGCGGTCGGGGTCGGTGGCCAGGATGACGCGGTCGGCGCGCTTGGCCGCCTCGGCGATCTCCGAGAGACGCTTCGACGCCTTGGCGTCGATCTCCCAATCCATCGAGAAGTCGTCGTCCGGCTTCACCGATCCGTCCTTAGACGGCAGGTCGCGAACGTGCCCGTAGGACGCCAGAACCTCGAAGTCCGGGCCGAGGTATTTATTGATGGTCTTGGCCTTCGCGGGGCTCTCGACGATAACGAGATTCATTACGGCTCAGTCTGGGAGGAGGGGGGCAGAACGTGGTTGGGGTTGCGAACCCTGTCAACCGGGCGAAACATTCCAGCTCATTCTCTCGCTAAGGTTGCCAAGATACTTAAGGTTGTATCCAATGGCTTCGGTGGCTATGGAAAGGGCTACGGCGATGCAGCGCGCGAGTGAAACGGCAGGAGCGACCCCGATCAGGGCCGCGCAGGACGAAGCAACGACGGATTTCCCAGTGCGTGAATATATCAGCGCCATGGCGCTGGAACTGGCCCAGATGGCGCGATGGGACGGCGATGAGGCGCTGGGACGGTTGCTGGAAAGCGCAGCGGCCCTGGCCGGCGAGCCTTTGAGGCGCTCCGGGGCGCAACGCGCCGAACCGGGCCGGCGTCGCCCGGCCTAGATCGAGGCCGATCCGCCTGGCAGCAGTGTCGCCCGCCCGGCCAGGCTGAGCTCCAGCAGCGCGGCGGCCACTTCGCCGATCGGCGCGTCAAGGGCGCGGGCGATCTCGTCGCGCGGCGTCGGCGTCGGCGAAAGGAGGTCGGCGACCCGGTCGAGGAAGGCTGCGTCGATCTCGTCCGGGGCCCCCTCGAAGGGATGATCGACCGGAGGTTCGCGCAGGGTCCTCAGCGTCTCGAAGGCGCGGCGGACATCGTCGATGCATTCGCACAGGATGGCGCCCTGCCGGAGCAGTTCGTTCGGCCCCTTCGACCGGGGATCCAGCGGTGAACCCGGTACGGCGAAGACATCCCGTCCCTGCTCGTTGGCCAGGCGGGCGGTGATCAGGGACCCCGACCGCAGTTCGGCCTCGACGACGATCACGCCGCGCGACAGGCCGGAGATAATCCGGTTGCGCCTCGGGAAATCCCGCGCCTGGGCCCGCGCGCCCATCGGGCTTTCAGAGACGACACAGCCTCGCTCGACAATCTGGTCATAGAGTCCGGCGTTCTCGGAGGGATAGACGTCGTCCACACCGCCGCCGAGCACCGCAACCGTGCCCGTTTCCAGCGATCCGGCATGGGCGGCTGCGTCGATGCCGCGCGCCAGGCCCGAGACAACGACGAACCCCGCCTGTCCCAACTGCTGGGCAAGGCCGCGCGCGATCCGCTGACCGCCCGCCGAGGCGACCCGGGCGCCCACCACGGCGACGGCCTCTCGCGAAAGCAAAGCCATATCGCCCCGGGTCCACAGAAGAGGCGGGGGCGGATCGACGGCGGCCAGCATCGGCGGATAGGCGGCGTCGCCGAGCACCAGAAGCACGGCTCCGGCGCGGTCGCCGGCCGCCAGCTCCTGTTCGATCTGCTCGACCGGCGGCAGGCTGTAGCCGTGGCCGCCGCCTTTTCGGACCAGATCGGGCAGGGCGTCCAGTGCGCGCCCCGCGCTGCCGAACCGGTCCAGAAGCTGGCGGAAGGAAACCGGGCCGACCCGCTCTGCGCGCGCGAGGCGCAGGCGGGCGAAGCGCTCGGCTTCCGGCAGGCTCACGTCTTGGCGGCGCCGATGCGAGGTTCGGCCCCTTTCAGCAGGCGTCCGATGTTCTCGTTATGCCGGATGTAGATCAGGACCGCCGTGACCATCGCCAGCCAGAAGATCGGCTGGGCGGCCGGCAAAGTCAGGGCGGGCAGGGGCAGCAGGGCATAGATCGGCGCTGCCGCTGCGGCCGCCAGCGCCGCCAGTGACGAATACCGCAGGGCGAAGGCGACGATCAGCCAGGTGGCCCCGGCCATGAGGCCCAGTGGCCAGCAGGCGGCGATAAGGAGACCGAAGAAGGTCGCCACCCCCTTGCCGCCCTTGAAGCCCAGCCAGACAGGGAACAGGTGGCCGAGGAAGGCCGCGCCGCCGGCGATGGCGCCCGCGACGTCCGAACCGAACAGATGGCGCGCGATCAGCAGGGCGGCGGCGCCCTTGCCCGCGTCAAGCAGCAAGGTGGCGAGCGCCAGATCCTTGCGGCCGGTGCGGAGCACATTGGTCGCGCCGATGTTGCCGGAGCCGATGGTGCGCACGTCGCCGGCGCCGGCGGCGCGGGTGATGAGCACGCCGAACGGAATGGAGCCCAGCAGGTAGCCGCCGACAGCCACCGCCGCGAGCGTGCCCAAGGCTGGCGCCACAAGATCCTGCAACCGATTCTCTCCCGATATTCGTTGGCCCCGAACATGCGTCGGTGACGAGGCGCGGGCAAGGGACGCGCCTGTCTTACGCCAGTCGATCCGGGGGGCTATGAGGTTGGCCTCGATCGTACAGGCCGCCCCATGACCCGCTTCCTCGCTCCTGCGCTGATGACCGCCCTTCTGGCTTCCGGATGCGCGGCGACGCCGATGCGGAGCGTGTCAGACGCGCCGGCCCTCGCAGCCTATTTCGACTGTGTGAGACAGGGCGGGGGCGTGGCCATCTCGGCGCACCGGGCCCAGTCGGCCGATGACCAGCCGGAAAACTCCATCGCCGCCATCGAGGCGACGGGGCGGGCGATCCCGGGTGCGATCCTGGAAATCGATGCGGTCCTGACCCGTGACGGCAGGCTCGTGCTGATGCATGACGAGACGATGGAGCGAACTTCGACGGGGACGGGCCGTGTCGCGGATCTGACCTTCGCCGAGGTGCGCACGGCGCGGCTTGAAGCGACCAACGGCGATGTGACCGACGCGCCGCCGCCGACATTGCGCGAGGCGCTGGACGCTGCAGGTCGTGCGGAAGCCATCGCCAGCATCGACCTGAAGCCTGCCGATGAGGCGGCGACGATCACCTTGGCGCGGGCCGTGATCGCCGAGGTGCGGGCTGCGAATGCGCAGGACCGGGTCATACTGATCACCTATTCGCCGGAGACGGCGCGCGCCGTGGCGGCCCTGGCGCCCGAGATGATGATCTCGGCCGGACTCGACGGCGTCGCGGGTCTGGAGGGGCTGAACGCGCCGCAGATCCTGGCCTGGACCGGCACGCGGGAAGTCCGGCCGGCGCTCTGGCGGTCCCTGGCCGAGGCGGGCGTCGAGGCCCAGTTCGGCACGCTAGGCGCGCCGGGCCGGCGGCTGGACGACCAGTATGCGGCGGACGGCGACCTGTCCGAATACCGCGCCCTGTTCGACGAGGGCGCGGTCGTGATCGCGACCGACACGCCGCTCGCCGTGCAGTCGGTGCTGGGCGTCCAACTGGCTGCGGCGCAGCGATGCCCGCGCTGAAGCGCGCGTGTCTTGACCATCTGGCGGCGGACCCATGGTGAAAGGCCCGTCCGGAGCGATCCGGGCGGGCCTTTCGATGTCAGAGACCCAGCTTCGCCTTCAGGATCTCGTTGACCGAGGCCGGATTGGCCTTGCCGCCGGTGGCCTTCATCACCTGGCCGACGAACCAGCCGAGGGCCTGGGGCTTTTCGGCGACAGCGGCGGCCTTGTCAGGATTGGCGGCGATCAGTTCGTCGACGGCCTTCTCGATGGCGCCGGTGTCGTTGACCTGGACCAGGCCGCGTGCCTCGACGACGGCGCGGGGCGAACCCTCACCGTTCCAGACGTGGTCGAAGACTTCCTTGGCGATCTTGGACGAGATTACGCCCTCCTCGATCAGGGCGACCAGTTCGGCGACCTGGGAGGCGGGCAGGGGGCTTTCGGAGAAGTCCTTGTGGTCGGCGGCCAGACGCGCCGACAGTTCGTTGGTGACCCAGTTGGCGACCAGCTTGGCGTCACGCCCTTTGGCGGCCTTCTCAAAATAGTCGGCCTTGGCCTGTTCCGAGATCAGGACGACGGCGTCGTATTGCGACAGACCGTAGTCCGCCATCAGCCGGCGGCGCTTCGCGTCAGGCAGTTCCGGCAGGTCGGCCTTGATGGCGTCGATCCAGGCCTGTTCCAGCTCCAGCGGCAACAGGTCGGGGTCCGGGAAGTAGCGATAGTCGTTCGCCTCTTCCTTGGAGCGCATCGAGCGGGTCTCGCCGGCCGTGGGATCGTAGAGGCGGGTTTCCTGCGTGATCTTGCCGCCGTCCTCGAGGATCTCGATCTGGCGACGGGCCTCGTAGTTGATGGCCTGGGAGATGAAGCGGAACGAGTTGACGTTCTTGATCTCGCAGCGGGTGCCGAGGTGGCTGAAATCGCCGGTGGCCTTGTACTTCTCGTACTGGCCGACGCGGCAGACGGAGACGTTGACGTCGGCGCGCAGATTGCCCTTCTCCATGTCGCCGTCGCAGGTGCCGAGATAGATCAGGATGGTGCGGATCTTCTTGACGTAGGCGACGGCCTCTTCCGGCGAACGGATGTCGGGACGCGAGACGATTTCCATCAGGGCCGTGCCCGCGCGGTTCAGGTCGACATAGCTCTCGGTCGGCGACAGGTCGTGGATCAGCTTGCCGGCGTCCTGCTCCAGATGCAGCCGCTCGATGCCGACGTTGAAGAACGAGCCGTCCTCGGCCTCCACCTCGACGACGCCTTCGCCGACGATGGGGAAGTAGAGCTGGGAAATCTGATAGCCCTGCGGCAGGTCGGGGTAGAAATAGTTCTTCCGGTCGAACTGGCTCTTCCTGTTGATCGCGGCGTTCAGGCCCAGGCCCGTCTTCACGGCCTGTTCGACGCAGTGCCTGTTCAACGTCGGCAGCATGCCGGGGAAGCCCGCGTCGATCAGCGACACCTGTTCGTTCGGACCCGCGCCGAAGCCGACGGCGGCGCCGGAGAACAGCTTGGCCTTCGACGCCACCTGGGCGTGGATTTCCAGACCCATGACGATTTCCCAGTCGCCGGTGCGGCCCTGGATCAGTTTCGAGGAGGAGAGGGTGTCGGTCATCCGGCTTTCCTAGCGCCGCGTGCGCCGCAGCGAAAGTTCCTGTCTTGAGCCTGTCGCGATTTGCGGGTCATCTGCCGTCCTTTACCTTCCGGAGTGTCGCCATGATCAAGTCCATCCTCGCCGCCGCCGCCCTCGCGGCGGTTTCCACTGCCGCCTTCGCCCAGACCGCCCCCGCCCAGGATCACTCCGGCCACGCCGCCGCTCCGGCCGCTGCTCTGCCGACCATCGACAGTCCGATCAAGGACCTGCTGGCCAATCCGGCGACCGCCGCCGTGGTTGAGAAGCACCTGCCGGGCGTCAGCCAGCATCCGGCCCTGCCGCAGTTCCAGGACATGACCCTAGGCCAGGTCGCCCCGATGTCGGGCGGCGCGGTCACTCCGGCGATCATCACCGCCATCGACACCGACCTGAAGGCCTTGCCGGCGGACTAGGCGATTACCTTGGTCTCCTCCCAACGCCGCAGGCGTGGGGAGGAGACTCTTCATCTCCGTGCATCCCCGCGAAGGCGGGGACCCAGATTTTAGCCAGGGACACCGGGCCTTGGATCACGGCCAACGCATACTCGTCGCCGCCTGTCGCCCAAAGCACTGGGTCCCCGCCTTCGCGGGGATGCACGGCGTTAGGTGCAGGCACGCGTCATCGTCCTTCCGCTGTGAACGGCTCCGTCGCGCTCGATTGGACGTGAGCAGTCGATGGTGGGCTTCGTCGCGGCCTGTCGGGTGTGGCCGATTCGCCCCCGACGCTTGACGCCGTTTAATCCCAGAAAGACTTAAGCCCACGACGGGCGGAGGGTTTCAGGCCCCTCCGGGCTCCGGGGTTTTACGCCCCATGGACAGTCCCGCATCGCTTCCGGTTCGTGCCTCCGCAAGTCCAGGTTCTACGCCGGACAAGGGGCCTCGGTCGGATCCACGATGCGGTTTGGCTGCTACGCGCCGCCCTTCGGGTCCCGCTCGATCGCGCCCCGCCGCACGTCCGGGTCCTGGGCCCAGGACGCCTTCCCCTCGCGACGGGACGGGAGAAGTGTACGCCCGTTTCGGACGGCGCCTGGTAAAAGGGCTCTCAAAAGTTCCGGGCATTGAAATCGTTGGGCGATTCCGGGCGTCCGTTGATGGGTATGGGGCCCTTCCGCAGGCGGAGAAGGGCCGGTGTCAGCCGCCGGGGCGGACGACCATGCAGGTGACCCGGCGTTGGGCGAGGGCTTCGCAGGCGGACTGTGCGGCGGCCTCGGTCATGCCGGTGAAGCGTGAGCGATGCCAGCCAGCGGCGCTGGCGACGCTCCGTTCGGCGGCCGCGAACTGGGTGCGGAAGCGGCGATTGACTTCGGTCAGCCAGCTGCGGGCCACAGTTTCGTCCCGGAAGGCGCCGACCTGGACGGACCAGCGGCCGGCGGGCGGCGTGGCGGCTGGGCGAGGCGGATTGGCGACGGCGCCGCGGTTCAGGCTTGAGGGCGCGCCGGGAGGCGCGGCGACTCCGCCGTTGAGGCTGGCGGTCAGGTTGCCGGTTCTGGGAGCCGGGATCGCCTCGGCGCGGCGAACCGGCGGCGTGGCGGCGGGCGGGACCGGCGTCGCGCGGGTGTAGCCCGGCGGCGAGGCGGTCGGAGTCACCGGTTGGGACGCCGGCAGGGGCAGGGAGGCGTAGGCGATGCCGCTGGAGCCCTGGCCTTCCTCGATCTCGGCCGGGGCGCCGTTGAGGGCCGCATAGGCGACGGCGCCGCCCGTGTCGGGGCCGCCGATGCCGAAGCCGCGCGCCTCGAAGAAGGCCTGGGCCACCTGGATGCGCTCACCGGCGGCGCGGCGGTTCTCGACCTCGAAGCCGGTGTCCATCAGGGCGGCGACATGGGCGTTGCGCGTCGGGCTGGACCGGCCGCCGAGCACGATGGTGATGACCCGCTTGCCGTTGCGCACCGCCGAGGCGGCGAGGTTGTAGCCCGAGGCGTTGGTGAAGCCGGTCTTGATGCCGTCATAGCCGGCGCCGCTCAGCAGCAGGCCGTTGGTGTTGCGGTACTCGCGGCCCTGATAGTTCCAGTCGTGCAGGCCGAAGTAGCTGTAATACTGGGGGTAATCGCGCATGATGGCGCGGGCGAGGATGGCGAGGTCGCGGGCCGAGGTCAGCTGGCGGCTGTCGGGCAGGCCGTTCGGATTGACGTAGCGGGTCTGGGTCATCCCCAGTTCCTCGGCCTTCAGCGTCATCATCGAGGCGAAGCGGGCCTGGGACCCCCCGATCTCTTCGGCGAGGGCCATGGCCATGTCATTGGCCGAGCGGACGGCTGTGGCGCGCATGGCGTCGTCCAGACGAATCGTCTGGCCGGCGGCGAGGCCCAGCTTGGACGGCGGCTGGGAGGCGGCGAGCGGCGAGACGGTGATGACGTCGTCCAGCGTCGCCGTACCCTTTTCGAGCGCCTCGAACACCAGATACAGGGTCATCATCTTGGTGATGGAGGCCGGATAGCGACGGCTGTCGGCGTGGCGGGCGAACAGGACCTCTCCGGTGCCGGCGTCGACGACGATGGCGGCGTAGCGGCTGTTCTCGCCCGACTGGGCCTGAACCCGGCTGAAGCCGAGGCCGGCGAGGCCGACCAGCAGGCTAAGCGCAACCAGGCCTGCGACGACCCTGTGCAGGGTGGGGCGACGGAGTGAGGTCGATCCGGTACGCATCATCGCCAAGCGAAGCCTCTTACATCCGTGACGCGGCGACGGCCCCCCGGCGCGACGCAAGTGAAGAACCTAGCATGAGGGCCGCAGGTTTCACGGTGGTTAAGCAGGTATCAACGCGGATTTGAACGAACCAATCCTGACACGCGAACAGGTGAACATCGATAATATGGTGCAGTGCACAAAAGTTCTTGACCCCTGTTCGCACTTGCACCATAAGCGCGGCGTCGACCCGGGACTCGCCCGGGGAGAGCACCATTCAGGCGGGCCAACCGCCACACCAGGTTCAGGAGACCACCATGGCTGACAGCACCGAAACCGTGAAGAAGACCATCGAACAGGCCACCGCGACCGCCAAGGTCCAGGGCGAGCAGTTCAAGGCCCAGGCCGAACAGCTCCAGGCCAAGGGCACGCAAGCCCTGCGCGAAGGCGTCGAGAAGACCTCTGCCACGATGGCGGAACTGTCGGCCCAGTCGAAGCAGAACCTCGAAGCCCTGACCGCCTCGGCCACCGCCGCCCAGAAGGGCGCCGAGGCCCTGTCGGCCCAGGTCGTTTCGTACGGCAAGACGAGCTGGGAAAACGGCGTCGCCGCCGCCCAGACCATCTCGCAAGCCCGTTCGATCCAGGAGCTGATCGAGCTGCAGACCAACTTCGCCAAGTCGGCGATGGAAACCTATCTCTCGGAAGTCACCAAGATGACCGAGACCCTGACCGGTTCGGTCAAGGACAGCTTCAAGCCCATCAACGAGCGCGTCACCGCCTCGGTCGAGAAGTTCCAGGCTGCCCGCTAAGGCGACCCGACTTTTTCCCGTCGCGTAACGAAAAGGCCCCCCGGAGCAATCCGGGGGGCCTTCTTTATGCGCGTCGCCGTGGGGATCAGTCGCGACGTGCAGAGCCGGAAGCGGTCGCGCCCGCCGAGAGCGATGCGCCGTTGCGGTTTGCCGAGGTCGCACCGTTGAAGCCGCCGGCGCCGTTGAGGGCGCGCGTACGGGCCGGGGGATCACTGGCCACGGACTGGGGATCGGCTGCGGGGGCTGCCGCCTGATCGCCGGACTCCGGGCTGGCGGGGTCTTGCTCGACAGCGGGGGCCGGGACGAGGCCGCCCTGGCCGGCGCTAGAGGCTGAGCCCGAGAGCGCGCCGTCGGTGAAGGCGGCCGCGCCGTTCAGGGCGCCGGAACCCTCGCCCTGCAGCGACCCGGCGCGATTGAGCGTTCCGCCGAGGGCGCCCTGGCCGTGGGCGGCCGCGGTTCCGGCCCGGTCGCCGGCGCGGGAGGCCGCAGCGGCAGCGCGCGCCTGGGCGGCCTGGGTGCGGCGTTCGGCGCGGGTCAGACCGTCCGTGGCCCGATCCCGCAGCCTCGACGGGTCGAGGCCGCCGGTCAGGGATCCGGTCCCGCCGTAGGAACCGGCTCCGCCCAGCCCTCCGAGGCCGCCGCCCAGTCCGCCGCCCAGTCCGCCGCCCAGTCCGCCGGTCAGTCCGCCCGATCCGCCGAGGATCTGGGCTTGGGTGCCGCCGGCCAGGGCCAGGCCGAAGGCGACGGTCGCCAGGGTGAGTGTCTTGTTCATGTCAGGATCTCCTGTGGCTTGTGGGGCGTGACGCCCGCACAGGGTCCAACGACCGGCCGCCCCGGTTTCATCCCGGGTGGGCGACTATTTTTCAGCGCGACAACCGGCCTCGGGCACCCATGGCGTCCGGCGTGACCCGCGACCGGGCGCCGACGAGACCCGCGCCATAGACCGGATCCCGGCCGCGTTCGCCGAGGTCGACTGCGGTCTCCGCGAGGGCCGAGACGGCCTCCCGGGCGAGAAGACCCGCCACGATGGGGGCGGCGAAGGAGGAACCGCGCACGGTCGTCCAGCTTCCGGCCGCGCCGGCGGCGGCCATGTCGGCGCCCGGGGCGGCGAAATCAACCTGCGGCCCGCGCGCGGCCTCGGGCAGGACCCGGTCGCGCGCGGTGACTGCGGTCACCCCGACCACATCTTCATAGGAGGCGGGGTAGAGGGGCGGGGCGGCCGGACCGTCGTTGCCGACGGCGGCGACCAAGGTGACGCCGCGCGCCTGGGCTGCCGCGACGGCACGCGCCACCAGGGCGTTGCGGGGACCGACAAGGCTGACGTTCACGACCGTGGCGCGCTGTTCGACCATCCAGGCCAGGGCCTGGGCGAGGCCGGTGGAGGTGCCGCCCGCCGCCTGTCCGCCGTAGATGTCGGCCACCATGATGTCGGCGCCGGGCGACCCGCCCGCGAAGGCGCCGCTGCGGCCGATCATCAGGGAGGCGACGGCCGTGCCGTGCGCGCCGACCCGGGCGGGGCCGGCGAAGCCGCGCTGGGTGACGCCGGATCCAGTGAAGGCCGGGTGGGTGACGTCGATGCCGGTGTCGATCAGACCCAGTCGGGCGTTCGTCGGCTGGGGACCGGTCGCGGCGAGGCCGCGGGTCGCGCCCGGGCCCTCCATGCTCGCCGGAACGTGGACATGGTTGAAGGCGATGTCGGCCTCGGGCGCGATCCGGCGCAGGCGGTCCACGGCGCGCGAGAGCGACGTCCGGCGTGGCGGCGAGAGCACGGTGGCGGAGAGGCCGAGCGCCTCCAGCGGCTCCTCGCGGAGGACGGAATATCCCCCTGCCAGGGCTCGGGTCCGGGCGTCGGGCGACAGGTCGATGGCGACGATCTCTCTGGCGGCGACGGGCCAGCCGAGCGGATCGGCCTGGAGCGCGCCACGCGAGCGGCGGATCAAGTCGTCCAGCCGGGCCGGCGCCTGAAGCGCGCGGTCCAGAGTGCGATCGATCAGATCATCGCCCCCGCGCGGCAGTCGATCCATGAGGGCGGACGGCAGGTTCGGCAGGGCAGGACCGGGCAGGCCGCCCAGCTGCGCCCATGACGGGGTGGAGACCGCGATGGCCGCCAGCGCCAGGCATCCCGCGATCCCCGTGGCTGCAATCCGTCTGGCCAGAGCCATCGTCTTCCTTTCGTCCGTCTTGCGCTGCACGGCCTTACATTCGTCCTATGCCATGGATGAAACGAACGGGGCCGGTCGTTTCATCCGACATGGACGAGGTAGGGGTTTGGACGAATTTCAGACGGGGCTTGTGGACCTGCTTCCGCGTCTGCGCCGCTTTGCGCGTGTTCTGCGGCCCCACGATGCGGACGCGCAGGATCTGGTCCAGCAGACCGTCGAGCGGGCGCTGGCGTCGCGGTCGAAATTTAGGGACGGCACGCGGCTCGACAGCTGGACCTTCACAATCATGAGACGGATCGCGATAGACGAAGGCCGATCGATCCTGCGCTGGTGCAGGGTGGTGGCGGCCGAGGACGACGCCACCGTCCGGGTGGCGGACCTGAGCCAGGCTGACGAAAGCCTGCGTGCGGACGCCCTGGCGGCGCGTGACGCCATACACGCCCTGCCGGACGATCAGAGGCACGCCGTCGCCCTGGTGCTGGTCGAAGGGCTTTCCTACGCCGAGGCGGCCAAGGTGCTGGGCGTGCCCGCAGGGACGCTGACGAGCCGGTTGATCCGGGGCAGGCAGAGCCTGATCCAGACCCTGGCCGAACAAGGAGTGACCGGATGATCCGGCTGGACGACGAAATCCTGATGCGCCGGGTCGACGGCGAACTGGACCCGACGGAGGCGGCGGCCGTGGATGCGGCGGCAGAGGCGGATCCGACGATCGCCGCCCGGATTGCGGCGCTGCGGCGGACGCGGACGGCGGCGGCAGGGGCCTTCCCGGCCGCGACAGATGCGCGCGACCGGGATCTGGCGCGGATGATCGCGGCATCGAGGCGGCCGTCGCTGTTCGAAGGGATCGGCAGGGCTCTGGCGGAGGCGTTCGCGCCGCGCCGGGCGATGATCTGGGGCGGACTGGCGACGGCGGCCTTCGTCGGCGGGCTGGCGCTGGGGCCTTTGCTGGGCGGTCGTTCCGAGGGTCTCCGCGTCGAAGGCGGGGCACTGTCCGACGCGGGTCTGGTCCGGGTGCTGGACACGCGACTGAACGCCGACGGAGCTGACGGAGCGGGCCGATCGGTGGGGCTGACGTTCAGGGATGGGGAGGGGCGCTGGTGCCGGACGTTCCGGGCGGGCGAGGCCGGGGTGGCGGGCCTGGCCTGTCGGCGCGACGACGGCTGGGCCATGCAGGTGCTGGCTCCGTTGGCGCCCTCGTCGGGCGATATCCGGATGGCTGGGAGCGATACGCCCGAGGCTGTGCTGGACCTCGTCGATGCGACGATCGCGAGCGAAACTCTCGGCGCGGCTGATGAAGCGCAGGCGCGAAACGGCGGATGGCGCCAGCGCTCCGCGGGCGTTTCACGACAGCCGTGACTGGACGCGACTCCAAAACCGGCTGACACTTCCTACATAGCGTTTCGACTCCCCCGAAATGACGGACGACGATGCCAACCAAAAGGCCAGGTGAAGGACAGGATCAGGGCTTCGGCGCTGGCACCATCACCGAAACGAAACCGAAGCTTCAGAAGCCCTCGCTGTATCGGGTGCTGATCCTGAACGACGACTACACGCCGATGGAATTCGTCGTCTATGTGCTGGAGCGGTTCTTCCAGAAGAGCCGCGAGGACGCGACCCGCATCATGCTGCATGTGCACCAGCATGGCGTCGGGGTCTGCGGCGTCTTCACCTACGAAGTGGCCGAAACCAAGGTCGCCCAGGTGGTCGAGACGGCGCGCCGTCACCAGCATCCGCTGCAATGCACTATGGAAAAAGACTGAGAGGATCTCCCCATGCCCTCGTTTTCACGTCCTCTCGAAGAGACCCTGCATCGCGCGGTCTCCTACGCCAACGAACGCCGCCACGAGTATGCGACGCTCGAACACCTGCTGCTCGCCCTCATCGACGACACTGACGCCAGCGGGGTGATGAAGGCCTGTAACGTCGATCTGGTCGCGCTGAAGACGGCGCTGACCCTGTATGTCGACACCGACCTGGCCGCGCTGGCGACCTCGGACGGGGAGGACGCCAAGCCCACCGCCGGCTTCCAGCGCGTGATCCAGCGCGCGGTGATCCACGTCCAGTCCTCGGGCCGCGAGGAGGTGTCCGGGGCCAATGTGCTGGTCGCCATCTTCAGCGAGCGCGAGAGCCACGCCGCCTATTTCCTGCAGGAGCAGGACATGACGCGCTACGACGCCGTCAACTACATCGCCCACGGCATCGCCAAGAAGGCGGGCATGAGCGAGCAGCGTCCGGCCAAGACCGCCGGCCAGTCGCCGGAGGAGGCCGAGGACGCCGCCGCCGTGAAGTCGGGCGGCGAGGCGCTGGAAGCCTATTGCGTCGACCTCAACGAGAAGTCGCGCAAGGGCAAGATCGACCCGCTGATCGGCCGTCATGCCGAGGTGGACCGGGCGATCCAGATCCTGTGCCGCCGGACCAAGAACAATCCGCTGCTGGTCGGCGAACCCGGCGTGGGCAAGACCGCCATCGCCGAAGGCCTGGCGCTCAAGATCGTCAACCACGAGGTCCCGGCCGTGCTGGAAGGCGCGACCATCTACAGCCTCGACATGGGGGCGCTGCTGGCCGGCACCCGCTATCGCGGCGACTTCGAGGAACGGCTGAAGCAGGTCGTCAAGGAGCTGGAGAACCACGAGAACGCGATCCTGTTCATCGACGAGATCCATACGGTGATCGGCGCGGGCGCGACCTCGGGCGGGGCGATGGATGCGTCCAACCTGCTGAAGCCCGCCCTGGCGTCCGGCACCCTGCGCTGCATGGGGTCGACGACCTACAAGGAATATCGCCAGCATTTCGAGAAGGACCGCGCCCTGGTGCGTCGCTTCCAGAAGATCGACGTCAACGAGCCGACGGTCGAGGACACGGTGAAGATCCTCAAAGGGCTGAAGACCGCCTACGAGAGCCACCACAGGCTGCGCTACACCGATGCGGCGATCCGCTCGGCCGTGGAGCTGTCGGCCCGCTACATGACCGACCGCAAACTGCCCGACAAGGCGATCGACGTGATCGACGAGGCGGGGGCGTCGCAGATGCTGCTGCCCGAGAACAAGCGCAAGAAGGTCATCGGCCAGAAGGAGGTCGAGGCCGTCGTCGCCAAGATGGCGCGCATCCCGCCGAAGTCGGTGTCGAAGTCCGACACCGAAGGTTTGCGCGAACTGGAGAAGGACCTGAACCGGGCCGTCTTCGGTCAGGACTCGGCGATCGAACAGGTGGCCTCGGCCATGAAGCTGGCCCGCGCCGGCCTGCGCGATCCGCAGAAGCCGATCGGGTCGTTCCTGTTCGCCGGCCCGACCGGCGTGGGCAAGACCGAGGTGGCCAAGCAACTCGCCGCCACCTTGGGCATCGAGCTGCTGCGCTTCGACATGTCGGAATACATGGAGCGGCACACGGTGAGCCGCCTGATCGGCGCCCCTCCGGGCTATGTCGGGCATGACCAGGGCGGGCTTCTGACCGACGCCGTCGACCAGCATCCGCACGCCGTGGTCCTGCTGGACGAGATCGAGAAGGCCCACCCGGACGTCTACAACATCCTGCTCCAGGTCATGGACAACGGAATGCTGACGGACGCCGTCGGCAAGAAGGTCGATTTCCGCAACGTGGTCCTGATCATGACCACCAATGCGGGCGCGGCGGACAATGCCCGGGCCTCGATCGGTTTTGGGCGCGGCAAGGTCGAGGGCGAGGACGAGAAGGCCATCCAGCGCCTGTTCGCGCCGGAGTTCCGCAATCGTCTGGACGCGGTGGTCTCGTTCAAGTCGCTGCAGCCGGACGTCATCCGTCAGGTGGTGACCAAGTTCGTCCTGCAGCTGGAAGCCCAGCTGGCGGACCGCAACATCACCATCGAACTGAGCGACGACGCGGCCGACTGGCTGGCCAAGAACGGCTTCGACGAACTGTATGGCGCCCGTCCCCTGGGTCGGGTCATCCAGGAAAACATCAAGAAGCCGCTGGCCGACGACATCCTGTTCGGACGCCTCACGCGCGGCGGCCATGTGAAGGTCGAGCTCAAGGACGGCAAGATCGTCTTCGACATCAAGGCCGCCTCGGGCGGCCCGGTGAAGGAAACGGTCGACGGCGAGACGGTCTAGGTTATTCCTCCCCCGACGGGGGAGGGGGACCACGAAGTGGTGGAGGGGGCCGGCCGCAGACTCGTTGTCTGAGGTGGGCCCCCTCCGTCACGTCGCGAAGAGCTCCGCGCCACCTCCCCCGATGGGGGAGGAATAGCAAAAAGGCCCGGGAGCGATCCCGGGCCTTTCGTTCGTCCGGGGGCGGACCCTAGTAGCGGCGGCGGCCCGAGCCGGCCATCAGGAAGGCGATGCCGGCGAGGATGCCGGTGGTCAGCAGGGGCTTGCGACGGGCGAAGTCGAGGCCGGTCCTGACCGGGCCGCGCAGGTCTTCCGGGGCGCGGTCGGACAGGGTTTCCAGCTGGTCGATGGCGCGGCCGTAGTAGTCGAGCGCCTTGCCCTTGACCTCGTCGAACCGGCCTTCGAGCTGCAGCTTCGTGTCGCCGGTCAGGGTGCCGAGGCCGCTTTTCAGCTTGCCGCTCAGGCCGGTGGCGGCGCCTTCGATGCGTTCGTCGGTCATGGTCTAAATCCTTGCTGAGGGTGTGCCGGGGAGGCGTGTCGGGATAGCGCGCGCGAACCGCTCAGGTTCCTTGAACAATGGTCCTTGCGAGCCCGTTAAGGCATGGCGATATCAAGCGTGACGATAATGGCGAAAGCGGGAACGACGAGATGCTGAGATTCATCCTTCAGGCGGTGGTGACGGCGCTGGGCCTGTGGCTGGCGGCCTATCTGGTGCCGGGGGTGGAGTTCCTGTCGACCGGGTCCCTGGTCGCGGCGGCGGTGCTGCTGGGGCTGGTCAACGCCATCGTGCGGCCGGTGCTGGTGTTCGTGACCTTCCCGCTGACGGTGATCACCTTCGGCCTGTTCCTGCTGGTCGTGAACGCGGCGACGATCGGGATCGTCGCGAGTTTCCTCGGTGGGTTCGTGGTCGAGGGTCTGTGGGCGGGCGTGGGCGCGGCGATCGTGACCGGCGTAGTCAGCTGGATCGCCGGCTCGATCATTCCCGACGACCGGCGGCCTGTCGCGCGGGATTAATACCCGGGCGATATTGACGGCATGATTTCATCCGGGCAAATCAGGCCTCGATTTCGAGGAGATTCCGTCATGTCCGCCGCCACAGTTCAATCCTGCACCGCCTTCGCCGGCCATCGGCGGATCGCGTCCGGTTCGCCGCGCGAGATCGTGGGCGCGGTGAAGGCGGCGGTCGAGGCGGGCGAGAGCGTGCTGGTGTTCGACGACGCCGACGCCCGGCCGGTCGAGTTCGACCTGCGCGGCGACCTGGAAGCGACGCTGGCGCGGCTGGCGCCGCCGGTCGAGGAGCCGAAGCGCGGGCCGGGGCGGCCCAAGCTGGGGGTGACGGCGCGCGAGGTCACCCTGTTGCCGCGCCACTGGGACTGGCTGGCCGGCCAGCCCGGCGGGGCGTCGGTGGCGCTGAGGAAACTGGTCGAAGCGTCGCTGAGGGAGGCCGAGGGGCCGGACCGGGTGCGCAAGGGCCGGGAGGCGGCCTACCGCTTCATGACCGCCGTGGCGGGGGACCTGCCGGGGTATGAGGAGGCGACGCGGAGGCTGTTCGCGGGGGACGCGGCGGGGTTCGACGCGGCGGTGGCGGGTTGGCCGGAGGGGGTGCGGGAGTATGCGGCGGGGTTGGTTGTCTCCTGATCCACACTTCTCCGTGCACCCCGGCGAAGGCCGGGGTCCAGATGGAGCAGACAGTGCCCTTGAATAACAGTCAGGTGGCCCATCCCGGCGGCCTGTGTCCTTGATCTGGACCCCGGCCTTCGCTGGGGTGCACGGAGATGGGGGAGGGGTCAGTTCAGGTAGTACTCCAGCCTGTCTGACCAGGTCGGGTTCTTCTCCTCGATCAGGCGCAGCTTCCACGCCCGGTTCCATTCCTTGATCCGGCGCTCCCGTTGAAAGGCGCCCGCGCGGGTCTCGTGCCACTCCGCCCAGACCAGTGTCTTGCAACCGTATTTGCGAGTGTAGTCGGAACCTGTCCCGGTGCGATGCTGATGGACGCGCTTGGCGAGGTCGTCGGTCTGGCCGACATAGGTCGTGCCGTTGCGCCTGTTGGCCATGATGTAGACCCAGAAGCCGATCGGGCCGCCGTCGCGCCGCATCCCGACATAGACCTGACGCGCCATCCCAATCTCCGTGCATCCCGGCTCACACTTCTCCGTGCACCCCGGCCCCCGGGTCCGGCTTCGCCGGCCCGAGGATGAACCGCGGCCGGGGTCCAGATCACAGGACGGGTCTCAAAAAATCAAGTCTGGGTTGTGATTCTGCACAAGACGACGGAGTGTGCCTCTGGACCCCGGCCTTTGCCGGGGTGCACGGTTGGTGATGGCGTCGGTAAAGAAGGGCTATCTGGCGACGCCGTTGAGCCTCTCGGCCTGGTGGAAACACCTGCGCGACACCAGCCGCGCGTTCTGGAAGCGGAACCGGGTTGCGGAGCGGGTCGAAGTGAAACGGCGCATCGGCGAGCCGTGATCACCGACCCGCCGCGCAGCCTCCCCCCTCACCGTGCACCCCGGCGAAGGCCGGGGTCCAGATCACGGGATGGACGCCAAGAAGTCTGGAGTTGCCGTGCCTGCTCCAGCCGACGGAGTGTGCCTCTGGACCCCGGCCGTAGTTCATCCTCGGGCCGGCGAAGCCGGACCCCGGGGGCCGGGTGCACGGTGGGGGAGGCCGAGGGGCCGGACCGGGTGAGGAAGGGCCGGGAGGCGGCCTACCGCTTCATGACCGCGGTGGCGGGAGATCTGCCGGGGTATGAGGAGGCGACGCGGAGGCTGTTCGTGGGGGGACGCGGCGGGGTTCGAGGCGGGGTGGCGGGGTGGCCGGAGGGGGTGAGGGGGCACCTCCTTGGATTTGTCGTCCACGCTTAATTGTTAGATTCCAACTCGCCTTGGTCGGGCTGCTCGCCCCATTTGCGCGCGGGTGCGTCCGGGAAGTCTTCTTTAAACTGCTTACGGATGGCTTTGATTTGCTTTTTGGGCACCCAATGGTCGCGTCCGAAAGTATCGACCGCGCCAAGATGCGAGAATGGCAAGGCGAGAAAGCCATTTGCCTCGTACGGGAAGCGAATTGTGTGCCCTTCGCCCACGAGCAGCTTCTTAGGCAGCCCTCCACTAAATGGTCCCAAGCTCTCGTAAGGTTCGTACGGAAAGTTATGTATCGGGTTGAGCATAGCTGCTAACGCTTTGGACCAAGGCCAAGGCTTGTATTTGATGCACGCGAGATGAAGCGTTAGTTCGCCTGGCCCGTGGTTCGTGAATGTCACCGCCAGATGCTGGTTCGAGGAGCCAGCATCCGTGTACATCATAAAGATGCCAGCCGATGCGGAAGCCTTCGGCTTAGGGAATATGAACTTCGACCAGACGTTCCAGACGAACGAAGCGATAGCGATAAAGACCGATACGATACTGATGATCAGCGCGTAGTCGGCGGTCGTCATTAACCCACCTTCACCCGCGTCGCCGCCTCGGGGAGGTCCTCCCCGAACGCCCGCTGGTAGAATTCCGCGATGGTCGGCCGTTCCAGCTCGTCGCACTTGTTGAGGAAGGTCAGCCGGAAGCTCAGCCCCAGGTCGCCGCCGAAGATCGTCGCGTTCTGGGCCCAGGTGATGACCGTGCGGGGGCTCATGACCGTGGAGATGTCGCCGTTCATGAAGGCGTTGCGGGTCATGTCGGCGACGCGGACCATGGCGGCGATGGCGCGCTTGCCGTCGGCGGTGTTCCACTCGGGCGCCTTGGCGGCGACGATCTCGGCCTCAACGTCGTGGTCGAGGTAGTTCAGGGTGGTGACGATGTTCCAGCGGTCCATCTGGCCCTGATTGATCTGCTGGGTGCCGTGATACAGGCCCGAGGTGTCGCCCAGACCGATGGTGTTGGTCGTGGCGAACAGGCGGAACCATTTGTTGGGCCGGATGACGCGGTTCTGGTCCAGCAGGGTCAGGCGACCCTGGGCTTCCAGCACGCGCTGGATGACGAACATCACATCAGGGCGGCCCGCGTCGTATTCGTCGAAACACAGGGCGATCGGGCGTTGCAGGGCCCAGGGCAGCATGCCCTCGCGGAACTCGGTGATCTGTTTGCCGTCTTTCAGGACGATGGCGTCCTTGCCGACCAGGTCGATGCGGCTGACGTGGCTGTCCAGGTTCACGCGGATGGTCGGCCAGTTCAGCTTGGCGGCGACCTGTTCGATATGGGTCGACTTGCCGGTGCCGTGATAGCCCTGGACCATGACGCGACGGTCGAAGGCGAAGCCGGCGCAGATGGCCAGGGTCGTCTGGGGGTCAAACTTGTAGGCCGGATCGGTCTCGGGGACATGGCTGTCGACCGTGTCGAACCTGGGCACCATCATGTCGGAATCGATGCCGAAGATCTCGCGCACGGAGACCTTGCGGTGGGGTTCGAACGTCAGCAGCGGATCGGGGGTCGCGTCGAGGAGAGGAGCCATGGGCATCATCTAGAGGCGCCGCGCGCGCGGCTCAACACGCGCGCGGCCCGGTGCGTCAGTTATTCCGCCGACAGGTCCACGTCGACGTTGCCGCGGGTGGCGTTGGAGTAGGGGCAGACCTGATGCGCGGCCTGGATCAGGGCGTCTATGGTCGCCTTGTCGAGGCCGTGGTCGGTGACCTTGATGGCGATGTCGAGGTTGAAACCTTCGCCGCGCGTGTTGGGGCCGATGCCGACCGTGGTGTGGATCTTCGTGTCGGGGCCGACCGGCGTGCCCGCCTTGCCCGAGACCAGACGCAGGGCGCCCATGTAGCAGGCGGCATAACCGGCCGCGAACAACTGTTCGGGATTGGTGCCCGCGCCGCCCTTGCCGCCCATCTCGGCGGGGAGGGACAGCAGGACATCGATCTTGCCGTCGTTGGTGGCCGAGCGGCCTTCGTCGCGGCCGCCGCCGGTCGAGGTGGCGTGAGCCTTGTAGAGGATGTTCATGGAGCGCTCCTGGGTGTGGGAACCGCTTACGTAGTGTCTCCTCCCTGTCGCGCCAGCGATGGGGTGGTGGATACGGAGGGGTTCTCTGCGGCGGCAAGACCCCTGCCGTCAGCTCACAAGGGCTCTCTGCCGCCTCCCCACCGCTGAGCAGCAGGGAGGAGAGGGTGTTTCAGCCGGCGATCCCGGCCTTCTTCAGCGTCTTGTAGGCCTTGATGACGCGCTGGAGCTTGGCTTCGGCGCCGCGGTCGCCCTGGTTGAGGTCAGGGTGGAAGCGTTTCAGCAGCTCATGATAGCGCGCCTTGATGCCCGCCTTGTCGGTGCGGAGGTCCAGATCGAGGTCCGCCAGGGCCTGACGCTCCAGCTTGCCGATTCGCAGGGTGTCTTCCTCGTTGACCGCCTGTTCGCGGACGCGGCGACCGAACAGGCCGAAACTGTCCTGCCATGAGCCGGCGGCGCCTTCCGCCCGGGTCGTGCCCATCTTCGAGGCGAAGGCGGCGGCTTCGCGCGAGTTCTTGCCGGCCTTCATTTCCCAGGTGGGACGGCCGCCGGTCATGGCCTCGTTTTCCTTGGCTGCGCGAACCTGGGCCTCGTTCATGCCGGCGTAGAAATTCCAGCTCTTGTTGTACTCGGCGGCGTGCGGCTGGCAGAATTCATAGAAGTCGTTCAGCCGCTCGCGCGACTTCGGCGCCTTGGCCGTCGAGGCTTTGAGACAATCGGGCCAGTCGCACGGCTTCTCGCCGGGCTTCAGGTGCAGGACATCGGCCGCGGCTTCGGCTTCGCCGGCCTTGGGCGGTTTGATCCGCATGTCTTTGAAACGGGGTTTGTACTCGAATGACGCTGGCATTGATCCCAGTGTAGGGTCGAATTGGTCACCATCAAGGAAACCGACATGCCGGAAGGCCCTATCGCGTCGATTATGCGGGAAAAACTCACATCCGCGCTCCAGCCGACACGGCTGGAGCTCGAAGATGACAGCGCCAGGCACGCCGGACACCATCACGAAGGCGGAATGGACGCGAAGCCCGGCGGCGAAAGCCATTTCAACCTGACTATCGTGTCTGAGGCTTTCGCGGGCCTGGGGCGGGTGCAGCGTCAGCGGGCGGTGAACGCCGTGCTGGCCGACGAGCTGGCGGGGCCGGTCCATGCGCTGTCGATCAAGGCCCTGACCCCTGATGAAGCCGGGGGTTGAGGAGAAACCAGCGTTCACCTCGTCTTAGAAGGTTCGTCATAGCGTCAGTCCCGGGACTTTCAGGGATGGCGCGAACGTATGGTTGGATCCGAGGATATCGGCAAAAGCCTCGACGCGGGTCGCTCGGCGGGCGTTAGCGCGAGCGAGGCTGCGCAGGCCCTGACGGCGATCCTGCAAACCCAGTATCTGCGCTACATCATCATCGGCAGCTGGGCGATCGGCCTGCTGGGCACGGTCGGCTGGGTCGAGGCCATCATCTGGTTCATCGGCACGGTCGGCGCCGGCGCGATCCGCGGCAAGGTCGAAAAGGGCATGGCGGGTCGGGTCGATGCGGGCTGGGGCCTGGTGTTCCCCGCCGTCGCCACCGTGACCACCGCCGCCTGGGCCTCCGCGCCCCTGATGGCGTGGTTCTCGCCTCATCCGTTCGGACAACCGCTGGCCGTAGCCCTGCTGGTCAGCGGCTATGTGCTCGTATTTGCCCAGCTTAGAAGCTCGCCGAAACAGGCGATCGTGATCTCGTCGCCCTATACGCTGGCGGCGCTGATCATCGCCGCCAGCCTGTGGGGCGGGCCGCTGTTCTGGCCGTTCGTGGCCATCCTGCCCTTCACCTCTGCCGGCATGTTCGTTCTGGTGACCATGACCATGCTGCGCGAAGAGCGAATTCGCGCCTTCCAGGAGCATCAGGCCCACCTGATCGAGGAACTGCAGGGCGCCCGCGACAAGGCGGACGCCGCCAACCAGGCCAAGTCGAACTTCCTCGGCGTCATTTCGCACGAACTGCGCACGCCGATGAACGGCGTCCTGGGCGCGGCCCAGTTGCTGGGCGCGACGCGGCTGGAGACGACGCAGCGGGAATATCTGTCGATCATCCGCAACTCGGGCGACAACCTGCTGAGCCTGCTGAACGACATCCTCGACATGACCAAGATCGAGGCCGGCAAGATGACCTTCGAGAGCATCGACGTCTCGCTCGAGGATCTGCATCGCCGCGTGACGGGCCCGTTCGTGGCCCAGGCCGAGGCCAAGGGGCTGGAGTTCCGCTCTACCTTCGTCGGTGAAACCCCGGCCGTGGTGAAGGGCGATCCCTTGCGCGTGTGCCAGGTGCTCCAGAACCTGCTGTCGAATGCGGTGAAGTTCACCGACGCCGGTGTGATCGAATTCCGCACCGAATCCACCCGCATCAACGACCGCCGGGTGGCCTTCACCTTTTCGGTGACCGACAGCGGTTCGGGCATTGCCGAGGCCGATCTCGAACGTCTGTTCCAGCCCTTTACCCAGGCCGACGCCTCGTCGACCCGCCGGTTCGGCGGCACGGGCCTGGGACTGACCATCGCGCGGCGCATGGCCAACATCATGGGCGGCGACATCATCGTGACCTCCACCGTGGGCCAGGGCTCGACCTTCACCCTGGTGGTCGAGGCGGACGTGGTCGAATGGCAGGCCTTGACCGAGGCCGAGGCCATCGATGCCGAGGTCGGCGACGGGGAAAGCCTGAACGTCCTGGTGGTCGAGGATCACCCGGTCAACCGCATGATCCTGGAAGCCTGGCTGGGTTCGGCGGGCCATGCGACCGTCACCGCCGAGAACGGTCAGATCGCTGTCGAAATGGCGGGCCAGCAGCGGTTCGACCTGATCATCATGGACGTCAACATGCCGGTCATGGACGGTCTGAGCGCCACGCGCCTGATCCGCACCAAGGGGCCGAACGCGGAGACGCCGATCGCGGTCCTGTCCGCCTCGGCGCGAAACGAGGACCATCAGGCAGGCCTCGAAGCGGGCGCCGACGCCTATCTGAACAAGCCGATCGACTTCGCCGCCCTGGCCCGGCTGATGCAAAAGGTGCACGGCGGCCGGAGCGGCGTGCGCGTGGCGGCCGAGGTGGCCGAATTGGGCGAAACGGCGGCGGCCGCCTGAACCTGAGGTGAGCGGCGTCGTTCAGGCCCGGCTCAAACGCCGGATCCTAATGTGGGGGGGAAGTCGGAAGTCCCCGACCATTAGGAGAGTTCGCCGTGAAGAAGTTCACCACAGTCGCACTGGCCGCCCTGATCGCGGCCGGCAGCATGGGTGTCGCCTCGGCCGCCGACGCGCAGTCGCGCCACGACCGTCAGGATCGCCAGGAACACCGCCAGGACCGTCACGATGATCGTCGTGACGACCGACGCGACGATCGCTCCGATCATCGTGACGACCGTCGGGAATGGCGTCAGGACAACCGCGAGGACCGTCGCGAGTACCGTCAGGACGTCCGGGCCTATGACCGTTGGCAGCGGTCGGAGCGTCGTTACAACGCCGGTCGCTATGCCCCGCCGCGCGGCTATCAGGTCCGTCAGTGGAGCTATGGCCAGCGGATGCCGAGCTACTATTCGCGCGGCTATGTCGTGAACGACTACAACCGTTACGGCCTGCGCGCGCCGCCGCGCGGATACCAGTACGTCCGCTCGGGCAATGACGTGGTCCTGACCGCCGTCGCCGGGGGTCTGATCACCGCCGTGATTGCGGGTCTGTTCAACTAGTTTGATCCCCGCTTGATGATGGCGCCCCGGAGGGAAACTTCCGGGGCGTTTTCGCACGATAAATCACCGTGCGCCGCGGCGAAGGCCGGGGTCCAGATCGCGGATTCGATGTTCGTCGCAGGTAGGCATGCCGGAGACCAATCGGCATCTTCGGAGTTTGCATCTGGACCCCGGCCTTCGCTGCGGTGCACGGAGTGGGGAGAGGCTTCAGGCTTCTTCTCATGGGGAACAATGCGCGCCTTCGCCGAATTGCTCGACCGCCTGGCGCTGACCGGGTCGCGGAACGCCAAGCTGGTGTTGCTGAGAGACTATCTTCGCGCCACGTCCGATCCCGACCGGGGCTGGGCCCTTGCGGCCCTGACCGGTGAGTTGACCTTCGATGCCGCGAAGCCGGCGATGATCCGCAAGGCTGTGGAGGCCCGGGTCGATCCGGTGCTTTTCGGCTGGTCCTACGACTATGTCGGCGACCTGGCGGAGACGGTGGCCCTGATCTGGCCGGAGAGCCCGGACCATCGGCCGAACCGGGAGCCGGAGCTGGGCGAGGTGGTCGATGCCCTGGCCCTGGCGAAGCGCGGCGAGGTGCAGGGGCTGATCGAGGGCTGGCTGGACGCTCTGGCACCCAAGGGGCGGTGGGCGCTGCTGAAGCTGGTCACGGGCGGGATGCGGGTCGGACTGTCGGCGCAGCTGGCGCGTACGGCGGTGGCGATGATGCGGCCCGGGACGGTCACCAGGGCGCCGGAGCCGGGGGGCGGGGAGGCGACGCAATCGCTCGAGCCGCTGACCGCCGCCGACATCGTCGAGGTGTGGCATGCCGTCGAACCGCCCTATGCCGAGCTGTTCGCCTGGGTCGAGGGGCGGGCGCAGCGGCCGGACACCGAGGCGCCGGGCCGGTTCCGGCAGGTCATGCTGGCCGTCGCCATCGACGAGGCCGTGGATTTCGACAGGCTCGATCCCGCCGACTACGCCGCCGAATGGAAGTGGGACGGCATCCGCGTGCAGGCGGTGCGCGAGAACGGGGTGGCGCGGCTCTATTCCCGGCACGGCGACGAAATCACCAGCGCCTTCCCCGACCTGATGAACGCCCTGACCTTCGAAGCGGCGATCGACGGGGAGTTGCTGGTCATGCGCGCCGGATCGCAGGGAGAATGGCAGGTGGCGCCGTTCGGGGACCTGCAGCAGCGGCTGAACCGCAAGACCGTGGATGCGAAGCTGATGGCCGCCTGGCCGGCGTCGCTCTATGCCTACGACCTGCTGGGGGAGGCGGGGGAAGATTTGCGCGGTCTGCCGCTGCTCCAACGACGCGCGCGGCTCGAGGCGGTGGTGGCGGGCCACACCGGCGACCGGCTGCATCTCTCGCCGGTGGTGGCGTTCGACAGCTGGCAGGGGCTCGGCGTTCTGCGGGCGGATCCGCCGGTGGGGGCGGCGGCCGAGGGGCTGATGCTCAAGCGCTGGGACAGTCCCTATATCGCCGGGCGTCCCAAGGGGCCGTGGTTCAAGTGGAAGCGCGACCCGCACACGGTCGACTGCGTGATGATGTACGCCCAGCGCGGGCACGGGAAGCGGTCCAGCTTCTATTCCGACTACACCTTCGGGGTCTGGACCTCCGAGGGAGCGCTCACTCCGGTGGGCAAGGCCTATTTCGGGTTCACCGACGAGGAGCTGAAACAGCTCGACAAGTTCGTGCGCGACCACACGGTGGAGCGGTTCGGACCGGTGCGGTCGGTCCGTGCGGAGCGGGACTTCGGCCTGGTGCTGGAGATCGCCTTCGAGGGCCTGCAGCGGTCGCCGCGGCACAAGTCGGGGGTGGCGATGCGGTTCCCCCGCGTCAGCCGCATCCGCTGGGACAAGCCGGCCCGGGAGGCCAATACCCTGGACGACGTGATGGACCTGCTGGATTCGCTGGAGAGCGGCGGCGGACGGTTGGCGAAACAGGGTTCCTGACAGGCAGGGTTCCAAATCGGGGCCAAGGCGTTAGACCCCGCCCATGTCTTCGACGCTCGATACCTTCGACACACTCCTCGCCACGGGACAGCAGGCTGTCGCCGTCGATGCGGTGATGCTTGCCAGGCTGACCCAGATCGCGGGCGATTTCGCCGTCAATCTGGCGATCGCCCTGATCATCCTGGTCGCCACGGTGTTCGCCGCGCGCTGGGCGTCGTCTGCGACGCGCAAGGCCCTGGGTCGCGTGCGCGGGTTCCGCCACGACCCCACGGTGCTGAGTTTTGCCGTTCAGGTCGTGCGGGTGCTGGTCTATCTGATCGGCTTCATCGCCGTGCTGCAGCGGCTGGGCGTGCAGACGACCTCGATCATCGCCGTGCTGGGCGCGGCCTCCCTGGCCGTCGGCCTGGCGCTGCAGGGGACGCTGTCGAACGTGGCGGCCGGGGTCATGCTGCTGGTGCTGAGGCCCTATCGTGTCGGCGATCTGGTCAATATCGGCGGCAATGTCGGCAAGGTGCAGCGGCTGGACCTGTTCTTCACCCAGCTGTCGGACGCCAACAATGTGAAGATCATGGCCCCGAACGGGAAGGTGTTTGGCGACATCATCCTGAATCTGTCGGGGCAAAAGAACCGGCGGATGGAGCTGAAACTCGGGGTCGGTTACGGCGATAATCTGAATACCGCCAAGGCGGCGCTGGTCGGAGCGGCGAGCGGCATTGATGCGGTTCTGCCCGATCCCGCGCCCTGGGCCGGGGTGACCGACCTGCTGGACAGTTCGGTGGAGATGACCCTGACGGCGTGGACCACGTCCGATGACTACTGGCAGGCCCGGGCCGATGTCTTCCAGGCGGCGAAGGAGGCGCTGGACGCGGCGGGTATCGAGATCCCGTTCCCGCACCAGGTCGCCGTGCCCTATGGCGACGAGGAGGCGCCGTTGCCTCTGGCGACGGAGGGCGTGCAGGGTTTGCGCGGCCGGACGAATCCCCGCAGCGCGGGGTTCGACACCCGTCCCGACGACGACTAGAACGAGGCCTGATCCGCGATGCGCTACGACTTTGGATCGGACAATACCGCCGGCATGGCCCCCGCCGCCCTGCAGGGGCTGATCGACGCCAATACCGGGTTCGCCCGGGCCTATGGGGCGGATGATGTCACCGCGCGCGCGGCCGAGCAGATCCGGGCGAGGCTGGATGCGGACGCCGAGATCCGATTCGTCTTTTCGGGCACGGCCGCCAACGCCATCGCCCTGTCCATGCTGGCCTATCCGCACGAGGCGGTGCTGGCGCACAACGCGGCTCACATCTGCACGGACGAAACCGGCGCGCCGGGCTTCTTCGGCCAGGGGCTGGGCCTGATCGGTCTGCCGGGCGTGTCGGGCAAGATCGATCAGAAGGCGCTGGAAGCCGCGCTGGACGAGCCGGAGGTCGGACACCGCCAGCCGCCGGCCGCCCTGTCGCTGACCCAGTCGACCGAATACGGCACGGTCTATACCGAGGAGGAACTGCGCCACCTGATCGAGCCGGTGAAGGCCAGGGGTTATGGCGTTCATCTTGACGGCGCGCGGCTCGCCAACGCGGCGGCGGCGGGGTTCGACCTGACCCAGATCGCGCGGCTCGGCGTCGATGTCCTGGTGTTCGGCGGAGCCAAGGCCGGCGGCCTCTGCACCGAAGCCATCGTGATGTTCGACAAGACCCTGGCCCGCAGGGTGGACAACCGGCTGAAGCAGGCGGGGCAGACCGCGTCCAAGGCGCGTTTCCTGGCCGCGCCCTTCCTGGGGATGCTGGAGTCCAACGCCTGGGAGGACGGCGCCGCCCACGCCAATCGGATGGCGGCGCGCCTGGCGGAGGGTATCGCGACGCGCTCTCCCTGGGTCCTGGCCCATCCGGTCGATGCCAACGCGGTCTTCGTGCGCATGCCCGTAAAGGCGCATGCGCGTCTCAACGAGATGGGCTGGGCCTGCTACCGCTTCGACGACGGCTCGGTGCGGTTCGTCTGCTCATGGGCCACGGAAGAGGCGGCGGTGGATGAAATCATCGAGGCGATCGCGGGCCTTTCGTGAGACCCCAACGCAGTCCATATCGGTCGCATGGCGCGTGGTGAACGATCGGGACAGAGGGGCGGGGGCGGCATAGAGGCGAAGGCGCAGAACGCCGGCGCCGCGGCCGAGGCGCCCGTCGATCCCAAAACCATCCCCGCCCTGATGGATCTGATCCGGCTGGTCGGCCGATCCGGCGCACCGCAGCTGAAGCTGCGTTTGACCGTGTCCATCCTGCTGACCATCGCGGGCAAGGGGCTGGGGGTGCTGGCGCCGCTGGTGCTGGGCGCGGCGGTCAACCATCTGGCGGCGGATCAGCCGGCGGGCGTTTCGGTCGGCTTGGGCTTCGCGGGCTTCGCGGTCGGCTGGGCGATCGTGCGGTTCCTGTCGTCGAGCGCGCCGCAGCTTTCGGACGTGGTCTTCGCGCCCGTGCGGGCGGCGGCGCAGCGGACGGCGGCGACCGAGACCTTCGCCCACGCCCTGAGCCTGTCGCTCGATTTCCACCAGACAAAGCGGTCTGGCTCCCTGTCGCGGACGGTCGACCGCGGGTCGCGCTCGGTCGACTTCCTGCTGAGGATTCTCGCGTTCAACCTCGCGCCGACCGGGCTGGAGCTGATCCTGGCGGCGGCGGTGCTGGGCGGGAAATACGACTGGCGGTTCGCGGCCGTCGCGGTGGTCGTGGTGGTCGTCTACTCGATCCTGACCTTCTCGATCTCCAACTGGCGGATCGAGCATCGGCGGACGATGAACACGGCCGACACCGAGGCAGCGGGCCAGGTCGTCGACGCCCTGATCAACTATGAGACCGTGAAGTCGTTCGGGGCCGAGACGCGGGCGGCGCTGGGCTACGACCGGGCCCTGGGCGCCTATAACGACGCCGCGCTGAAGGCCAACAGTTCGCTGGCGCTGCTGAACGCGGTGCAGGCCCTGATCATGAATGTCGGCCTCGGGGTGATGGCCGTGATGGCCGGGTTCGAGGCGGCGGCCGGGCGGATGGGGCCGGGCGACGTGACGGCGGCGGTGCTGATCCTGATCTCGCTGTATGCGCCCCTCAACATCCTGGGCTTCGCCTATCGGGAAATCCGCCAGTCCTTCATCGACATGGAGGAGATGCTGAAGGTCACCCGCCAGACGCCGCAGGTCGCCGATGCGCCGGGCGCCGCGGATCTCGTCCGGCCCGAGGGGCAGAGCGGCGGGGCGCTGGCCTTCGAGGACGTGTCCTTCCGTCACGACGCGCGCGCAAACGGGCTGGAGGATGTGTCTTTCACTGTCCAGCCGGGCACGACGACGGCCCTGGTCGGGCCTTCGGGATCGGGCAAGTCGACGATCGTCAAACTGGCGCTGCGGCTGCTGGACCCGCAGGTTGGACGCGTGGTGATCGACGGGGCTGACGTGCGCGATGTGACCCAGGCCTCGCTGCGGCGCGCGGTGGCCCTGGTGCCGCAGGACGTGGCCCTGTTCAACGACACACTGGCGGTCAACATCGCCTTCGCCCGCCCCGAGGCGGACGAGGCGGCGATCTGGGCGGCGGCGGAGGCGGCGGAACTGGCGGAGTTTATCCGCAGCCTGCCGGACGGGATGGAGACGCGTGTCGGCGAGCGGGGTCTGAAGCTGTCCGGCGGCGAGCGTCAGCGGGTCGGCATCGCCCGGGCCCTGTTGGCCGATCCCTGTATCCTGATCCTGGACGAGGCGACCAGCGCGCTGGACAGCCGCACCGAGGCCGCGATCCAGAAGACCCTGCGCAAGGCCAAGGCGGGTCGGACGACCCTGGTGGTGGCTCACCGGCTGTCGACCATCGCCGATGCGGAGCAGATCCTGGTGCTGAAGGCCGGCCGGATCGTCGAGCGCGGGGCGCACCATGAGTTGGTGGCCCGGGTTGGCGGCGAATACGCGGCTCTGTGGAAGAAGCAGACGCGCGGCGCGCGGATCGGCCTCGACGGGGACCGTCAGTCGGCGGGTTGATCCGCCGCCGGAATCTTGCGCGCCACCATCTGGTGCAGATTGGCCAGGATCGCGGTGCGGGTCTCCTCCGCATCCTCGGGCAGGCCGAGGATCAGCTGAAGCGCCTGGGCGTGGACGGTGACGATACGCCAGTCGAAAGGCGCGCCGGGGAGGGCCGCGTCGATCAGGTCGCACAGGCCGGCGGCGGCCTTGCACAGGTCGTCGCGATCGAACGGGCCAGCCGCGTCGATGATCGCGCTGCCGATCTCATAGGCCTCGTTCAACCGCTGAACCGGGTCCTGATCCGCGGGCGGGGCCAGAAGGGCGGCGAGCCGGCCGATCCGTTCTGCGACGATGGACTGGCTTTCGGTCTTCAGGTTGTCGAGGTTGGCGCGGGCCTGGGCCATGGCGACGCCGACGCTCAGGCCGCCGGGCTGGTCGATGATGGTCGACAGGCGCGACGTGCGCGGCTTCCACATCACGGCGGTCATGATGAGAGCGCCTCGGTGGAAGCGGCGGCGGAACTGTCGGCCAGGTGCGAGATCAGGCGGATCATGTCGGCGCGCCGTTCGCCGTCGTTAAGCGGCGTCGCGGGGGCGAAGCGACGGTCGGGGCCGGAAAAGTCCCCGGCCTCGAGGAACGGCCGGTTGTCACGCGCGACCCAGATAATGCGTTCCAGCACCACGGCGGGGCTGAAGGGCTTGGTGACAAGGAAGTTGGCGCCACAGTCGCGCACGTCCGCCACCTTGGAGCGGCGCACATGGCTGGCGGTCATGATCACCGGGACGAAGGCGTTGGGCTCCAGGCCGGAGCGGCGGAGCCAGCGGACGAGTCCGTGACCGTCGGAGCCCTCCATTTCGCAGTCGATGAACAGTAGATCGATGGAGTGGATCTTCAGCAATTCCATCGCCTGGGCCGTGCTGCGTGGCGTGTGTTTCGTGCGGATGCCGAAGCCCTGGAGCGCCTGGATGGTCACCTCCATGCTGAATGGCGACTCGTCGACGACCATCGTGACCGCCTCGGTCAGATTGAAGACCGCGCTTTCGCGCAGCGGCTCGCCGACAGCGCTCATGGACGACGCCGGGTCCGGGAAATCAAAGGGTGCATGGGGTGGCCTTGGTCGCGAAGGGCCAAAAATGGCGGTTTCTTCTCTACGACGCGTTAACGCCGGAGTCCGGTTCCCATGACGGAACGTGGCCAAGCGCAGCCGCCGGACGGTCTCTGGAGCAGGATCGGCATCAGCTATCGGCGAGAGCCTGCTTCACGCTTTCGACAGAAGCGTGAAGCGCTTCCGTCTCACACGATCAGCCTCTAGGCCTCACGACCGATGGCGTAGAAGCGGTCCGAGCGCTGCTTGCGCAACTCGGCCGGGGTCAGGGGCATGAGCTGCTGCAGTTCGTCCCAGACGGCGTCACCGACGGACTGCATGGCGGCTTCGCGGTTCGCGTGCGCGCCGCCGATCGGTTCGGGGATGATCCGATCGACGATCTTCATCGCCAGCAGGTCGGGGCCGGTGATCTTCATGGCGTTAGCCGCGTCCCTGGCCCGCGCGCCGTCGCGCCACAGAATGCCGGCGGCGCCCTCCGGCGAGATCACCGAATAGATCGAGTGTTCGAGGATCAGCACGCGGTTGGCGGCGGCCAGGGCGATGGCGCCGCCCGATCCGCCTTCGCCCGTGACCGTGGCGATCATCGGCGTCCCCAGGATCAGGCCGCGCTCAGTCGAACGGGCGATGGCCTCGGCCTGGCCGCGCTCCTCGGCGCCCAGGCCCGGATAGGCGCCGGCGGTGTCGACGAAGGTCAGGACCGGCAGGCCGAAGCGGTCGGCCATGTCCATCAGGCGCACGGCCTTGCGATAGCCCTCGGGCCGCGCCATGCCGAAATTGTGGGTCAGGCGGGTCGCCGTGTCGTGGCCCTTCTCGTGGCCCATGACGACCACGGCCTGACCCCGGAAGCGGGCGAGACCGCCCAGGATGGCCTGGTCGTCGCCGAACTGGCGATCGCCGCGCAGCTCGACATAGTCGGTGAACAGGGCGTCCAGATAGTCGATGAAGTGCGGACGCTGGGGGTGGCGGGCGACCTGGGTCTTCTTCCACGGGTCCAGCTCGGCATAGGTCTTCTTGCGAAGCTGCTCGGCCTTGCGGCGCAGGCCGTCGATCTCGGTCTCAAACGAGCCGGAGGTGGCCGAAAGCAGACCGAGTTCCTCGATCTTGGCCTCCAGATCGGCGATCGGCTTTTCGAATTCGAGATAGTGGGTGGCCATGAGGCGTCCGGAAGGGGCGGGCGAAACGGCCCTGTCGCAAGGCGCGGGAACCTAGAGAGGTCAACGCACGGGGGCAAGCGGGGGTTCAGGAGAACAGAGGTCGATGCGTCGCGTTATCCCGACGGCGTCGAGGAAGGCCTCGTCGTGACTGACGATCAGAAGCGCGCCGTCATAGGCCCTCAAGCCCGCCTCCACCGCCTCGATAGAGTCGATATCGAGATGGTTGGTCGGCTCGTCGAGAATCAGGAAGGGCGGAGGCGCCGGGCCGCCGAGCACGCAGGCCAGGCCGGCGCGCAGGCGCTGGCCGCCCGACAGGTCGCCGACGATCCGGAGCGCGGCGTCAGCGCGGAACATGAAGCGGGCGAGGGATGCGCGGCAGCTATTCTCGTCCACGTCCGGGTGCAGACGGCGGAAATTGTCCCGGATCGACAGAGCCGGATCGAGGATCGCCACCTGCTGGTCCAGCATGGCCGCGGGCGTGGACCTTCGGACGCTGCCCGACAGGGGGGCGAGGGCGCCGATGATCAGAGCCAGCAGGGTGGTCTTGCCCGAGCCGTTCGGGCCGATGACGGCGACCCGCTCCGGTCCTGCGATACGAAGAGACAGGCCGGTCAGGACGGGGCGGTCAGAGACGTAGCCGGCGGTCACCCTGTCGAGGGCCAGGATCTCCCGGCCTATGGACAGGCCGGTCGAGGGCAGGGTTACGGTCAGGGGCTGGAGCACCTCGATCCGTTCGCGGGCTGTTGTCGCCACGCCCTCCGCCTGTTCCCGGCGGCGCTCGGCGAGACGGGATTGCTCGCCGCCGGTGTCCTCGGCGCGGTCCTTCCTGGCGCCGAGCAGGATCTTCGGCTGGTCGCCGCGCGCGGCTGCGGCTCGACCGGCCTTGTCGGAGCGGGCCTTGCGTTCGGCGGTCTGTCTCGCCGTGCGGGCGAGATCGGTCAGCCGCCTGTCGGCGTCGGCGAGGGCGCGCCGGGCGGCTTCAAGCTCCAGCGCCTTGCGGACGCGATACGCCGACCAGTTCCCGCCGTAGCGGGTCGCGCCGAGGGTGGTCAGCTCGACGATGGCGTCCATCGTCTCCAGCAGTTCGCGGTCGTGGCTGACCACGATGGCTCCGGCGCGCCAGTCGGCCAGCAGGTCGATCACCGCCTGTCGCCCTTCGCTGTCGAGGTTGTTGGTCGGCTCGTCGAGGATCAGCCAGTCCGGCTCTGCGAACAGCAGGGCGGCGAGGCCGGCCCGGGTGCGCTGGCCGCCGGACAGGGTCACAAGACGTGTCGCCGGGGTGGCGTCGAGGCTCAGCCGGCCGAGAGCCGAGGCGATGCGCGCCTCCAGCGTCCAGTCGGCGCGCGCCAGGTCGTCGGCGTCGGCCAGTCCCGCCTCGGCGCGGCCGAGGAGGGCGAGGGCGTCCGTCGCGTCGAACAGGTCGGCGATGGTTTCGATCTGATCGACCTGAACGGTCTGGCGCAGAAGCGCGACGCGGCCGTTTACGGTCACGCTCCCGGCCTGAGGCGTCAGACGGCCGTCGATGAGGCTCAGCAGGGTGGTCTTTCCCACGCCGTTGCGACCGACGAGCCCGGTGCGCTCAGGCCCAAAGGCGAGGTTCAGGTCGGAGAAGAGAGGCGATCCGCCGGGCGGGGCCCAGGCGAGATCATGCAGAACGATGGAGGCGGACATGGCTTTCCCGATGCAAGGCTTTGAGGGGCAGTTGCGGTCGGGAGGGGATCACATGGTCGGCGCGGGCCTTCGTCTGGGGTGAGCGTCAGAGGCTAGGGGAGGGGCGGGGCGGGATCAAGGCATCGACAGTCCGTTCTCCTCGGGACAGGCCTGAGGTCGACAGAGGGAAACCAGGACCAATCGACGTTCAGCGTTCCAGACGCTTGTCATCCCGGCCGCAGCGAAGCGGAGAGCCGGGACGCTGGACGCCGAGCGTCGGGCTCCCGGAAATCGCGCTGGCGATTATCCGGGAGAAGGCCCGACGGCCATCTCTGTCTCCCGGACAGCCGCTTCGCGTCTTCCGGGAGGGTCGAACAGACGTTTTTTCGTCCCGGATAATCGCCAGCGCGATTTCCGGGATGACAAGGCTGAATGTCGATTGAGCCTACTCGTCCTTTGCCAAGGGATGGTGCCGGTTGACCACCTGGGTCAGGCGGTCGGTCGCCACGTGCGTGTAGATCTGGGTCGTGGCGATGTCGGCGTGGCCGAGCAGGGTCTGGACCACGCGGAGGTCGGCGCCGCCCTCGAGCAGATGGGTGGCGAAGGCGTGGCGCAGGACGTGGGGGCTGACCCGGGCGGGGTCGATGTTCGCGTCCAGCGCCGCCTGATCCAGCATCTGGGCGAAGCGACGCGGCGTCAGATGGCTGGCGGTCGTGCCTGACGGGAACAGCCACGGGCTGTCGGGCGCCTTTTCCGGACGAGCGGCGTCCCGAACGATGAGCCAGGCTTTTACGGCTTCGCGCGCCGAGGCGTTGAGGGGGGCGAGCCGCTCCTTGCCGCCCTTGCCGCGCACGATGAGGTAGGCGGGATCGCGGCGCACGGCCTCGACCCGCAGGGCCAGCAGTTCCGACACCCGCAGGCCCGAGGCATAGGCCAGTTCGACCAGGGCGATCATGCGCACGCCCGACGCGCCGTCGCGGGCGGCGGAGGCGGTCAGCAGCCGCACGACCTCTTCGCGGCTCAGGGTGCGGGGCAGGGAACGGCCCTGTTTCGGGGCGTCCAGGCGCCGGGAGGGGTCATCGGCGCGCCAGCCCTCGCCCATGGCGAAGCGGTAGAACTGGCGCACGGCCGAGCGACGGCGCGCGGCGGTGGCGGCGGACAGGCCCCGAAGCGAGAGTCCGGCGAACCAGGCCTCGATCGCGGTCTCATCCGCGGCCATCAGGCCGAGCGCACCGAGGGCCGCCTCCGCATCCGCGAGATCGCGGGCGTAGGCCGACAGCGTGTTTGGCGAGGCGTCCCGCTCCACAGCCATCATCTCCAGGAAGGCTTCGACCTGTGGTGTGGTCATGGCGGCGTGGTCATTGTCGGGCGCCGTCAGACGGGCGCTGGCGAGCGGCGGCGCTTGGTGTAGAGACTGGAGCGACCATGCCTTGCCGTAACTCCTCCCGCCGAGACCGACCGTGAGCGCACGCGCCTCGGCCGCCGCGATTCCCGCGCCGACCCGCACCATAGCGCTGGTGGGGCTGATGGGCGTGGGCAAATCGACGGTCGGGCGTCGCCTCGCCAACCGGCTGGGCCTGGCCTTTGTCGATGGCGACGAGGCCATCGAGGCGGCGGCGCGGATGACCGTGTCCGACATCTTCGCCCGGATGGGTGAGGCCGAGTTCCGGGCCGGAGAGGCGCGGGTCATGCGCCGCCTGCTGGAAGGGCCGCCGATCGTGCTGGCCACCGGCGGCGGGGCGGTGCTGAATCCCGACACGCGGGAGCTGATGAAGGCCCATGCGACCTCGGTCTGGCTGAGAGCCGATCTGAAGATCGTGGCCCAGCGGGTGCAACGGCGGGACACCCGGCCCCTGTTGCGCGGCAAGGACCCGCTCGTGGCGCTGAAGGCGATGGCCGAGGTGCGCTACCCCCTCTACGAGGCGACGGCCGATCTGACCGTGGACGTCGGCGCGGGCGCCCATGCCCAGGCGGTGGACGCGATCGTCGCGGCCCTGAACCACTACTGGGCGAACGGAGCGACGGCATGACGGTGGTTGCGGTCTCCGGCGGATCGTTCGCCGCCTATGACGTCGTTGTCGGGCGCGGCCTGTTGGCCGAGGCGGGCGCGCGGATCGCACCGATCGCGCGCGGGCGGACGGTGATCGTCTCGGACGAGACGGTGGCGGCGCTCCACGGGCCGGCGCTGCAGGCCTCGCTGGCGGCGGCGGGCGTGCGCTCGGAGATCGTGGCGGTGCCGGTGGGCGAGGCGTCCAAGTCCTTCGCCGAGCTGGAACGGCTGATGGACCGCCTGCTGGCGGCGGGGCTGGATCGCAAGGACGTCGTGGTGGCCCTGGGCGGGGGGGTCGTCGGCGACCTGGCCGGTCTGGCGGCGGCCCTCTACATGCGCGGCATCGATTTCGTGCAGGTTCCCACGACCCTGCTGGCCCAGGTCGACTCCTCCGTCGGCGGCAAGACGGCGATCGATACGCCCCGGGGCAAGAACCTGGTCGGGGCCTTTCACCAGCCGCGGCTGGTGCTGGCCGATATCGACGTGCTGGCGACCCTCCCGGATGTGCAGCTGCGGTCGGGTTGGGCCGAGGTGCTGAAGCACGGGCTGATCTGCGATGCGGACTTCTTCGACTGGCTGGCGGGAGACGGGGCAGCGGGGGCCAGGGGCGATCCGGCGGCGCTGGAGCGGGCGGTGATTCGCTCGGTCGAGATCAAGTCGGCCATCGTCGGCGAGGACGAGAAGGAGGCGGGCCGTCGCGCCCTGCTGAACCTCGGCCACACCTTCGGCCACGCCATCGAGGCGGAACTGGGCTTCGAGGCGGCGGCGCTGGCCCATGGCGAGGCCGTGGCGCTCGGCTGCTGCATGGCGTTCCGGTTCTCGGTGCGACAGGGGTTGTGCGACGCTGCTGATGCGGAGCGGGTCGAGGCGGTGATCGCGGCGGCGGGTCTGCCGACCCGGCTGACGCAGGCGGGTCAATTTTCGGCCGAGGCCTTGCTGGCGCGTATGGCGGGGGACAAGAAGGCGGAGGCCGGGGGAGTGACCCTGATCCTCGCGCGTCGGATCGGCGACGCCTTTGTGCAGCGATATGACGACACCGCGCCGATCCTCGATTTCCTGAAGCGTGAAGGCGCGGCGTGATCCCGATCGTTCCGCTGGAAAACGCCTGCGTGCGGCTGGAGCCCTATGCGGCCGGGCTGGAGGGGGAGGTGCGGGCGGCGCTGAACGTCGATCCGGACAGCTGGGCCGTCATGGTCGGGACGGCGCACGGTGAGCATTTCGACCGGTTCTGGACCTCGGCGCTGCGGGACATGCAGGCCGGGACCAAGGTGGCCTACGCTGTGCGGCGGTTGTCGGACGGCGTCGTGGTCGGCACCTCCAGCCTCTATGAGATCCGGCCCGAGCACCGGCGCTGCGAGATCGGAGCGACCTTCTATCGGCCGGACGCGCGAGGCGGGGTGGTCAACCCGGCCTGCAAGCGGCTGATGCTGGAGCACGCGTTCACCTCGGGCATCGTGCGGGTCGAAATCCTGACCGACGCAATCAATGCCCGCAGCCGTGCGGCGATCACGAAGCTGGGCGCGCGGTTCGAGGGCGTGTTGGGTAATCACAAGATCACCTGGACCGGCCGGGTCAGGGATACGGCGCTGTATGCCGTTCTGGACCGGGATTGGCCGGAGGTCCGGAGCCGCCTCGACGTTCGGCTGACGGCGCCGGCCTAGTCGATCGCCCGGCAGTCCGTCGGCTGACGGCCGTCGGCGGACCAGGTGGCGAGGATGCCCTTGCCGCGCAGCTCATAGGCGCTGGCCTTGTACCAGATGCCGTCGGCGGATCTTTCCTGATACAGATCAACGGCCTCGCCGTTCGAGTTGCGGACCGTCGCCATGGCGCGGGGGTTGTCGAAATCGACCGAGAGGCGTTCACCGTTGTCGCACAGATAGACGGTGCGGATGACGCGGTTGACCGTGCGATCCTGAAGTTCGGCACCCGTGCGACGACGCGCGGTCTGGGCGTCGATCGCACGCTGGCGCACGGCCTCGCCGTCAGTCGGGGCCTTGGCGGGCTTGGGGCCGCAGGCGGAGAGGGCCGAAGTCGCGGCCGCAATCAGGATCAGGTGACGCATCAGTCTCTCCAGGCGTTACGGTCAGGCTTGGCTAACGGGCCGGACGGACCGCCGTTCCCGGAAGAATCTGCGCAGCAGCGCCGCCGCTTCTTCCCCCAACAGGCCGCCCTCGGTCGTCGGGCGCGAATGCAGGGTCGGCTGTTCGAACAGGCGGGGGCCGTGGATCACGGCGCCGCCCTTCGGATCGTCCGCCGCCCAGACAACGCGGCCGATTCGGGCGTGGCTGATGGCCCCGGCGCACATGGCGCAGGGCTCCAGCGTCACATAAAGCGTCAGGCCCGTGAGACGATAGTTTCCGGTCGCCCGGGCCGCCGCGCGAATGGCCTCGATCTCTGCGTGAGCGGTGGGATCAAGGCCTCCGATGGGGCCGTTGGCGCCGACGGAAACGACGGATCCGGTCGCTTCATCGACCACGACGGCGCCCACAGGCACCTCTCCGGCGTCCGCCGCCGCTTGCGCCAGGTCCAATGCCATGCGCATGAACCGCTCATCATGGCCCGCCATACAGACGACAACGACAAGAAGCCCCGGCCCAGTCAAGCCCCGAGGGCGCATAAGCCCGGCGACCGCCCGAAAAGCGGCTCCGCGCGCCCAGGCTCGGCCTCCGCCGCCCTGTTCCAGTCCAGCACCAAGGCCCCTGAAGGGGGACGGAGCTCGGGCAGCGGACGCGCCTATGCGCCGGACAAGGGCGCACGCCCGGAACCGAAGCCGAAGGGCCCGCGCGCCGGTGGCAAGCCGGGCGGCAAGCCAGGCAAGGATGCCGCTCCGGTCGAGCCGAAACGCAGCGAGCGGATCGCCAAGGCGATGGCGCGCGCCGGCATCGCCTCGCGCCGCGAGGTCGAGCGGCTGATCGGCCTGGGCAAGGTGGCGGTGAACGGCCGCATCCTCGACACGCCGGCGACCCTGGTGACGCGCGACGACGTCATCACCGTGGACGGCAAGCCGATCGCGGCGGCCCAGGCCACGCGGGTCTGGCGCTACAACAAGCCGGTCGGCCTGCTGACCTCGCACAACGATCCACAAGGGCGGCCGACGGTGTTCGACGCCCTGCCCAGCGGCCTGCCGCGGGTGATCTCGGTCGGGCGTCTGGACATCAACACCGAAGGCCTGCTGCTGCTGACCAACGACGGCGAGCTGTCGCGTGCCCTGGAGCTGCCTGAGACCGCGCTGGTGCGTCAGTACCGGGCGCGGGCGCGGGGTCGCATCACCCAGGCCGAGCTCGACAGGCTGAAGGACGGGGTCACCGTCGACGGCGTCCGCTACGGCCCGGTCGAGGCGGCCATAGACAAGGCCACGACCAAGGAGGACGGCTCGCAGGCCGCCAACCTGTGGATCAGCGTCCAGATCGCCGAGGGCAAGAACCGCGAAGTCCGCAAGGTGCTGGAATCGGTCGGCCTGACCGTCAATCGGCTGATCCGGCTGGCCTACGGACCCTTCCAGCTGGGGACCCTGGCGACCGGCTCGGTCGAGGAGATCGGCCCTCGCGTGATCCGCGAACTGCTGGGCGAACACATCCGCCCCGACAATCTGCCCGAGGGCAACACGGTCGCCACGCCCGCGCCCGTACCGGGTCGCCGCACGAGCACGCCCAAGGTGGCGGGCGTCTCGGGCTCGGCCATGTCGGACCCGTCGCGCAAGCCCAGCCGCGTGCGCGCCGCCGAGACCGCCCATGTCCAGGGCGTCGAACGCGCCAACCGGCCGCCCAAGAAGGCCGGCTGGGCCAAGGCCGGCGCGCCCAATCCGCGCGGTCCCTCGACCAAGACGCCGTGGAAGCCTCGCGAAGAGGGCGCCGGGGGCGGCGAACGGCCCGCCCGGGTGTTCAAGCCGCGCGAGGACAAGATGATCGGTCCGAAGTCGGCGACCTGGGCCCGCGACGGGGATAAGCCCAGGCGCGACTTCAAGCCGCGCGACGGCGCCGGCGCGCCGCGTTCCAGCGGGCCTCGCTCTGGCCCGGGCGGTCCTCGTCCTACAGGCGGCAAGCCCGGCGGATCACGCGGCCCCTCGCGGGGCTAGTCGCGCCAGTCGCCAGTCGCGAGGTCCGTCGGCCAGCCGCTCTATGACGACCAGCATGACAATGGCCACGAAGACCTCCGGCGCCAGCTCGATCCAGTCCGAATCGCGTCCCACCTCGCTCGCAGAGAGGGGCTGCCAGAACAGGCAGATCATCAGGTTGTTGGCCAGGTGGGCGCCGATGGCGAATTCCAGCCCGCCCAGCCGGATCGCGGCCCAGGTCCAGATCGCGCCGGACAGGGCCCGCGCGACATTTGCCACGGGATCGGGGTCGAGATGCAGGGCCGAGAACAGCAGGCCGTTGATCAGGCACAGGACGACGGGATGCCGCGTCAGCTGGGTGGTGAGACGCAGCAGGACGCCGCGACAGATGACCTCCTCCGCCGCCGCCGCGCCCAGCAGGCCGACGATGCTGGCCACGACGAAGACCGGCCGCGTCCAGTCGGCATAGGTCGGGCTGAGAAGCGGCGGGGTCCATTCTGCGCCCATCATGAGATAGAAGGGGAACAGGATCACGCTGACACAGGCCATCGCCAGGAAGCCGACGCCGAGATCCCCGGCATTGAATCTGCGGCCGGGCCACAGGAAGTCCGCCAGCGGACGCAGGTAGATCATGGCCGCCGCGGCGAGAATGGCCACGGCCAGACTGCCCAGTATCGCCGCCAGCAGCAGGGTGCTCACGCTCTCGTCGATCAACCGCAGGGGCGTCTCCGGCAAGGGCCCGGACAGGCCTAGTTGATCGGTCGCCCCGGGAATGATGCGGACGATAATGGCCAGGACGATCATGACGGCGACTATCAGCAGCATCGCCAGGGCGATGAAGCCGCCCAGCTTGAGCCAGGGCCGTTCCGGTTCGAAGCCGGTGATCATCGGCGATTGACGCGCGAGGGGGACGGCGCGGATCAGGGCTTCATACGGGGACATGGCCGACCGTTGCATTGCGTCGCGGTTTCGGTCCAGAGGCAGGCCATGAGGATCGTCGCCGGAAAGCTCAAAGGTCGCGCCATCGTGGCGCCGGAGGGACAGGGCACGCGCCCGACCTCGGATCGCGCGCGTCAGGCCGTGTTCAATGTGCTCGAACATGCAGCGTGGGCCGAGCCGCTGCAGGGTGCACGGGTCATGGACCTGTTCGCCGGATCGGGGGCCCTGGGCTTCGAGGCGATGAGCCGGGGCGCGGCCTTCTGCGTCTTCGTCGAGATCAACGACGAGGCGCGCGGGGCCATCCGCGAGAACGCCGACGCCTACGGCATCATGGGCGCGACGCGCGTGCATCGACGCAGCGCGATCGAAATGGGCGTGCGGCCGGGATCGGACGGCGAGGCCTTCGACTTCGCCTTCCTCGATCCGCCCTACGGCAAGGGGCTGGGTGAACAGTCGCTGCACCGGCTGCTGGACGGCGGCTGGCTGAAATCCGGCGCCATCGTCGTGTTCGAGCGCGGCTCGGACGAGCCGGACATCGACACGCCCGGCTATGACAGGCTGGACGCGCGCGACTACGGCGCCGCGCGCGTCCTCTTCCTCAGGCGCTCACCAGCCGCGACTTGAGACGCGGTTGTCGAGCTGGCTGCGCATGCGCGCCAGCCCCTCGCGGTTGACCCGATAGGGCCCGCCGTCGAGCGACTGGATCAGCCCCTTGGTCTTCAGCTTCTTCCACACCGAGAGGGTGCAGTCGGTCAGCTGGAAGCCGTCGCGGGTGAAGCAGTCGGCCTTGAGGATACGGCCGTCGGGATCGCGCTCGAGCACGATCGCGCCGCCTTGCGCCAGGGCGTGCAGCGTCCGCTGCTGCGCACGGGAGATGTTCATTTGATAATGTCCGTGATGTCGTGAAGGCTCGCGCCGGCGCATTCACGCCGACGGGTGATCAGAGGCTTCGACAGTCAGCGCCGGGCCTCAGGCCTTTTGCGCAATCTCGGACATAGGCATTCCAGGTCGGATGATCCGACGCGCCAGAATACGTCGGTCGGCGTCGTTCGTCACCCCTTGACCCTCACGCCGCATGAGGCCCCATAGGTCTGTCCATGCGGAACGACGCGCGCCACACGATCCATACCGTCAGCCAGCTGGTCAGGCTGTCGGGGACCTCGGTCCGGACGCTGCACCACTATGACGCCATCTGGGTTCTGCTCCGTGCATCCCCGCGGAGGCGGGGACCCAAGCGTAAGCCGTACGTCAGACAGTCAGGATCAAATCTGGGCGATGGCGCACATCCCGAGTGGGCCAAAGCCTGGTTTCCGCCTTCGCGGGGATGCACGGATCTTGCGCATACCCATCAACGGATCGTCCGAATCCACCCTTGAAATCAACGCCCGGCTCTAACGAGAGGCCTTTTACTCATCACCCTCCGAAACGGCCTCATACTGGTGTGTCGTGAGGCAACCCGGAAAGGACCGACCATCGCCAGCGCCGGCGGGCGCATCGGACTTAATGGACTCATTGGACTCTTTGGACTGTGTTTTTTGGAGTCCAACGTCCAACCCGCCGAGGGCCGGGCAAGCGTTTTCAACGTCTTCCGAACAACTTCTCAAGGTCGTTGAGCTTCAGCTCCACATAGGTCGGGCGGCCGTGGTTGCACTGACCGGAGTGGGGCGTGGCCTCCATCTGGCGCAGCAGGGCGTTCATCTCGGGCGCCGACAGCACCCGCCCGGCGCGGACGGAGCCGTGGCAGGCCATGGTGCCGCAGACCTCGCCCAGACGTTCCGACAGGGCCAGGGCCGCGCCGTGTTCGGCCAGGTCGTCGGCGATGTCGCGGATCAGCCCCTGGACGTCGGTGTCGCCGAGGAGGGCCGGCGTCTCGCGCACCAGCACGGCCCCGCCGCCGAAGGGTTCGACGATCAGGCCGAGCTGGGCCAGTTCGTCGGCGCGGGCGATGACGCGGTCGGCCTCGGCGGGGTCCAGCTCCACAACCTCGGGCGTCAGCAGGGCCTGGCGGAGGACCGAGCCCTCGGCCATCTGGGTCTTCATCCGTTCGTAGACGAGCCGTTCGTGGGCCGCGTGCTGGTCGACCACGACGATGCCGTCGCGGGTCTGGGCGACGATATAGGTCCCATGGACCTGGGCCCGGGCGGCCCCCAGCGGCTGGTCGATCGGATCGGCGGGGTTGGGCGCGCCGGACTGTTCGGGCCAGTGCTGGAAGTCGGCGGGCGGGGCCTCGACACGGACGGACATCTCCGACAGGCCCGGGATGTCCTGATTGGCGGCGACAGGCCGCTCCCAGCCGGTCCAGCCGCTGAAGCCCCGGGCGGTTGGAGACGACGGACTCCAGGCCGGGCCCGTGTGCGCCGTGAACCCGGCCAGCACATTGTCGGCCACGGTCGTCGAGGCGCGGTGGCCGGCGGCGTGGAGGGCGTGCCTCAACGCCCCGACGATCAGACCGCGCACCAGGGCCGGATCGCGGAACCGGACCTCCGCCTTGGCCGGGTGGACGTTTACATCGACGAACAGGGGGTCGATCTCGAGGAACAGCACCGCCGCCGGATGCCGGTCCCGCGCCAGGAAGTCGGCATAGGCGCCCCGCAAGGCCCCCTGCAGCAGCCGGTCGCGCACCGGGCGGCCGTTGACGAACAGATACTGGTGCCCGCCGTTGCCGCGCGAATAGGTCGGCAGGCCGGCATAGCCTGAAAGCCGTATGCCCTCGCGCGACTGGTCGATCAGCAGGGCATTGGCCTCGAAGTCACGGCCCAGCAGGGCGGCGAGCCGCTTCAGCCGGCCCTCGTCGCCGGGATGTTCGGCGGGCAGGCGCAGGGTGGTCTTGCCGTCGAGGTCGAGGGTGAAGGCGACGCCCTCATGCGCCATGGCCTGGCGCTTGATCTCTTCCAAGATGGCCATGGCCTCGGAGCGCTCGGACTTCATGAATTTGAGCCGGGCCGGGGTGGCGTAGAACAGGTCGCGGACCTCGACCCGGGCGCCGTGGGGGCCGGGGAAGCCGGCGGGCGCGACCGGACGCTGGTCGCCGCCTTCGACTGTGATCTGGTGGGCGTCGCCGTCTTTCGCGCGGCTGGTGATGGTCAGGCGGGCGACCGAGCCGATCGAGGGCAGGGCCTCGCCGCGGAAGCCCAGGGTCGAGATACGCAACAGGTCGACGTCGCCCGCGTCGTCGGGCTCCAGCTTGGACGTCGCATGGCGTTCGACGGCGAGGGCCAGCTGGTCCGGGGCCATGCCGTGGCCGTCGTCGGCGATCAGGATGCGCGACAGGCCGCCGCCGTCGGCCTGGATCTCGATCCGGGTCGCCCCGGCGTCGAGCGCATTTTCGACCAGCTCCTTGATGGCGCTGGACGGCCGTTCGACCACCTCGCCGGCGGCGATGCGATTGACGGTCTCGGGCGGGAGGCGGCGGATGGGCATGGGATTCGCGATCCTAGCGCTGAATGCGCGCGAGGTCGTCAGGTTGCGTGGCTTGCTCGCTGCGAAAACCAGTGTAGCCATAGGTGCCAGGGTCCGCATCGGGCCTGGGGCGACCTGTTCATGACCATCAAACTCCTGTCGGCGGCCGCTGCGCTCGCCTTCACCTGCGTCGCCTCCAGCGCCTCGGCCCAGACCGGCCCGCTGGACTTCACCCTGAACAACGGCACCAGCGAAGTCGTCGTCCAGCTGTTCATCTCCGTCCCGTCGACCAACGACTGGGAAGAAGACATTCTGGGCGACCAGGTCGTCGGCAGCGGCGACAGCGTCCAGGTCACGATCGATGACGGCCTCGAAGACTGCGAATACGACATCAAGGTCGTGTTCGATGACGACACCCCCGACCTGATTGTCATGGGCGTCGACTTCTGCGCCATCAACGGTGAGTCGCTGAACCTCAACGACGGCGGCTGAAACTGACTGTAGGCGACGGCCGGGGCGAAAGTCCCGGCCGTTTCCAATTGCGAGACGAACCATGAAGCCGGGACCCCAGTTGACCGAGCGTCAGGCGAAATGGTTTGCCACGGTGAAGGCGAATTTCGAGACCCGGAGCGGCCGAACGCTGGAGGCCTGGCTCGAGATCATGAAGACCTGCCCCGAGACGGCTCTGCGCGCCCAGTTGGCGTGGCTGAAGGCCGAACATGGGGTGGGCCAGAACCACGGCTCCCAAATTCTCGACGCCTTCAACCCGTGCGGCGGGCCCGGCTGGGATGAGCCTGCGGAACTGCGTGCGGCTCTGTGGAAGGCGGCCGGGTCTCTGGCCCTCCTCGAGGCCGTCGAGGCTGTCGCCTCCGGGGTTGAGGGCGTCATTTCCGGCCAACGGAAGGGCTACACCGCGTTCAGCCGCAAGGTGCAGTTCGCGGCCATGCGTCCGCTGAAGGGCGGGCGGGCCTTGCTGGGGTTGAAGCTGGAACCGGAAGCCTCGGCGCGGCTGTCGGCCCCGATGAAGAAGGAAAGCTGGTCTGAACGGCTCAGGGCCGTGGTCGAGCTGAACGATCCCGCAGCCGTGGACGGCGAGATTGCACGGTTGTTCGCGGCGGCGGCCGAGCGGGGCTAGCTTGGGCGCAGGCAGGCAGGCGGGACCGATCCCTACATGACCGAAGATGAGCCACTCTGGTGCCTGCTGAAGGCGATCGTCGCGGCGGACGCGCTGACAGTGGACGAGATCCTGGCCGCCTGTCCCGCGATCTCGCGAGCGGTAGTGACAAAGGGCGCGTCGCGAGGGGAGCCGGATGTCTTTCTGCCGGAAATCCAGCACCATGTTTATGCCGGGGATACGGCGCTCCACATCGCGGCGGCGGCCTATCAGCTAGAGACCGTGCGCCAGTTGATCGGGTTCGGCGCCCACGTCGCGGCCGCCAACCGACGTGGCGCGCAACCCCTGCACTATGCGGCGGACGGAATGCCCGGGTCGGACAACTGGAACCCGGCGGCGCAGGCGGCGGTGATCGCCAGCCTGGTGTCCTCAGGGGCGGATCCCGACGCGATCGACAAGTCAGGGGTCACGCCGCTGCACCGGGCTGTCAGGAAGCGCTGCGCTGCGGCTGTCGAGGCGCTGTTGGCGAGCGGAGCTGACCCCCTGCGCCGGAACGGGAAGGGCTCGACGCCTATGATGCTGGCGATCAAGGCCACCGGTCGGGGCGGGAGCGGCGCGCCAGTCATGAAGGCGCAACAGGCCGAGATCATTCGGATGCTGGGCTGAGGCGGAAGCCGAAACCTTCGCCTCATCAAGATCACTCCGCCGGCAGGTATTCGAACGGATCGCTCGGCGTCGGCCGGGTCGGGACCGGCATCCGGGGCAGGGGCTGGTCGCGGTTGGCGGCGTTCAGCAGGAAGCTGGCCAGGATGACCGCCGCCTGACGCAGGTCGTCCGGCTTCAGGTGGTCATAGCTGTCGACCGAGGTGTGGTGGATGCGGCTGTCGTAGTCGAGCGGGTCCTGGATGAACTGGTAGCCCGGGATGCCGACGCTCTGCATGTAGACGTGGTCGGTGCCGCCCGAGGTGCGCAGGGAGACGGTCGAGGCGCCCAGGCTGGCGAACGGGGCCAGCCACTCCTGGAAGATGGGCGCGGCCGCGACATTGCCCTCGGCATTGATGCCGCGGATCCGGCCCGACCCGTTGTCGATGTTGAAATAGGCGGTCAGGTCGCCATGGCCCTCGCGCGGCTGGATCGGCCAACGGTTACGCCAGGTGCGGTTGTTCGGTTGACCGGCCAGCCTTGGGTCGGTCGAGGGGGCGCGCGTCGCCAGATGCTGATCGACATAGGCCAGAGAGCCCCACAGGCCCTGCTCCTCGCCGTTCCACAGGGCGAAGCGGATGGTGCGTTTCGGACGGACGCCCAGCTGCATCAGGATTCGGGCGGCCTCCATGACCACGGCGCTGCCGGCGGCGTTGTCGCTGGCGCCGTCGGAGGCGACCCAGCTGTCGAGGTGGGCACCGGCCATAACGTATTCACCGGAGCGGTCCGTACCCGGAATATCGGCCAGTACGTTGTAGGCATTGACGTCCTCATCGTGGAACTCGACCTCGCTCATCAGCTCCAGCGTCGGCGGGGTGTCGGTCCGGGCGAGGCGGGCGAGGCGGCGATAGTCCTCGGCGGCCAGTTCCATGCCGGGAACCCTGGGCGTCTGGCCGACGCGGAAGCCTGAGCCGGTCCCGTGCAGCAGACCGCCGTCGCGGGCGGACATGCGGACCAGGGCGAGGGCGCCTTCCCCTGCGAGGAAGTCGTCCAGGGCGACGGCGAAGTTCGGGGCGTCCAGCTGACGTTCGATGGCGGCAGGGGAATACTGGGGCTGGACATAGACGTTGCCGCTGCGGAGCTGTTCGTCGGTCAGGCGGCGGAAGGGCGCCTCGGCGGGCTCCGAACCGGTGTTGGGCTGGGTGACCATGACGATCTTGCCGCGCAGCTGACCCCGGAAGCGTTCGAAGTCGGCGACCCTCGTCATCGGGGCGACGACGACACCGGCGCTGATCGTTCCATTGGTGCCGGGCGTCCAGGCGATGGGAATGGCGCGCAGGTCGATGACGCGCGGCTCGGTCATCCGGGCGCTGGAGCGGACGATCGACCAGCCGCGGCCGAACTCGAAGCCCTCGGTGCGGACGTTGGACAGGCCCCAGTCGCGGAACTGCTGCTGGGTCCAGGTCTCGGCCTCGCGCATGGCCGGCGAGTTGGTCAGGCGGCCGCCGATGTTGTCGGTCAGGTGGGCGGCGGTCTGCATCACCTGCGAATGGTTCAGCCCCTGGTCGAGGATGCCGTTGACGGCGACGCGATCGACGGACTGGGCCGAGGCCGGAGCGGCGGCGAGCGGCGCGGCGAGGGCGGCCGAGGCCAGCAGGATCAGCAGACGGGACATGGGCGCTCCGGGAGAAATCGAGGTTTCGGGATATGAGCAGCCAAGGCGACCCGTGGCAATCAGGCGGTCCGATAGGGCGAGTATTCCGCCGTCATCGCCTCGATCTCGGCCTCCACCCCCGCGCTTTCCTGCACAAGATACTGGGCCACGGGACTGCGCAGGGCCGGGTCGGCGATATAGTGGGCGGAGTAGACGGGGGAGGGCAGGTAGCCGCGCGCCATCTTGTGTTCTCCCTGGGCCCCTGCCTCGACGCGGGACAGGCCGTGGGCGATCGCGAACTCGATCGCCTGATAGTAGCAGAGCTCGAAATGCAGGAAGGGGACCTCTTCCAGCGCGCCCCACTGGCGGCCGTAGAGAGCGTCGCGGCCGATGAAGTTCAGGGCGCCGGCGATGGGCGCGCCGTCGCGGAAGGCCATTACCAGGGCGATGCGGTCGGGCATCGTCTGGCCGATCATCGAGAAGAAGGCGCGGGTCAGATAGGGGCGGCCCCATTTGCGCTCGCCCGTGTCCTGGTAGAAGTCGAAGAAGGCGTCCCAGTGGGCCTCCGTGAGGTCGGCGCCGGTCAGGACGCGGATGTCGAGGCCGGCCCGGGCGTCGCGGCGCTCGCGGCGGATGGTCTTGCGGCGGTTGGAGGACAGGGCGGCGAGGAAGTCGTCGAAGGTCTGGTAGCCCGCGTTCCTCCAGATGAACTGCATGTCCTGGCGACGCAGCATCCCGGCCTCGCCCATGGCCGACCATTCGGGCTGTGTCGGGAAGTTCACATGCAGGGACGACACGCCGAGCCGCTCGGTCAGGGTCAGGGCGCCCTGGATCAGGGCGGCGCGGACAGTCGCCTCGTCCGTGCCCGGAGCGTGCAGGAAGCGGGGGCCGGTGGCGGGGGTGAAGGGGACGGCGCCGAGCAGCTTGGGATAGTAGCGGCCGCCGGCGCGCTGGTAGGCGTCGGCCCAGGCGTGGTCGAAGACGTATTCGCCCTGGCTGTGGCCTTTCAGATAGAGGGGCATGCAGCCGAGGACGGTGTCGTCGGGCCCCATCAGGGTCAGGTGCCGCGGCCCCCAGCCTTGACTGGCGACGGCGCTGCCGGAGGCCTCGCAGGCGTTCAGAAAGTCGAACGAGACGAAGGGATCGCCGGTCGGGGCGGCGCAGGCGTCCCACGCCTCGCGACCGATGGCCGCGAGGCTGTCATGGACCTGAAGCGTGAACTCAGGCTGCGGGCTCACCGCACCTCGACGATGGCGTCCACCTCAACGGCGAAGCCGAGGGGCAGCTGGTAGACGCCGACGGCCGAGCGGGCGTGGCGGCCGGCGTCGCCGAACACCTCGACCATCAGGTCCGAGCAGCCGTTGATGACGGCCGGGATGGCGGTGAAACCGGGGCCGGCCTGGACGAAGCCGCCCAGTTTGACGACGCGGACGACGCGGTCGAGGTCGCCGTCGAGCGCGGCGTTCAGCTGGGCCAGAAGGTTGATGCCGCACAGGCGGGCGCCGGCGTTGGCCTGTTCCGGGGTGACGTCCTCGCCGACCGTGCCCTTGAGTCCGCCCGAGGCGTCGTTCGACAACTGGCCCGAGATGTGGACCAGGTTGCCGGTGCGCACGAACGGGACGTAGTTGGCCACCGCCGCAGCGGGCTGGGGCAGGGCGATAGCGAGTTCGGCGAGGCGGGCGTTGATGGACATCTTGGGCTCCATATAGGTGTTGCGCGGGGTTTAGCTGCTGTCGGACTTCACGTCTCCTCCCTGTCGCGTAGCGATGGGGAGGTGGCTCGGAGCGCAGCGGAGAGACGGAGGGGTTCTTGCCGCTGTCCAGAACCCCTCCGTCTGCTCGCGAAGAGCTCGCATCCACCTCCCCATTCGCCAAGCGGCGAATGGGGAGGAGACTGGGGGCTTTAAGTCTTCGCCAACCGGCGTGTGCCAGTATCGGGCCATGGAAACGCTGACCCAAACCCTGATCGAGGCCTTCAAGGCCATCCGGGCCCGACTGACCGCCGAAGAGCGGACGCGGGTCGATATCGCCTCGGTCGAGGCCGTGAATCCGGCGGTGGCCTCGGCCTCCCACTGGAATTTCGACCTGCCGGCCCATGCCGCTGACAAGGCCCTGGGCTCCGACGCCACGGACGCCATGCGCCGCGCCCTGGTCGCGACCTGGGCCCTGGAACTGCCGGGGCGGGCGAAACAGGCGGCGCTGCCGGGCGAGGTCTTGGAGCTCTATCCCTACTGGATGGACAGGATGGCCGAGTTCCTGACGGCGGCCGCCGATACGAATGCGGCCTATGACCCGGACCACTGGGCCAAGGACGTGCGCATGGCCCTGGTCCTGAGCGTGCCCGGGGCCCTGACCCAGACCATCGACCTGTCGTCGCCCATGGGGCCCGGCCAGGTGGTGCGGAACGGGCGCGGGGGCCATGGCTGGTCGCAGCTGGTCTCCTATGTGCGGGCCCAGGGCTGGAAGAAGCCCTGGCTGGAGGTCCACACCGAGAGCCGCCAGCTGGCCGATTTCAACGAGGCCGGCTGGGACCGGGCCTGGGCCACGGCCGCGGCCCTCTGCAAGACACGGCCCGAGCTGGCCGGGATGATCGGCTCGAGCTGGTTCTACGATCCGCCGCTGGAGACCATCAGCCCGCGATTGGCCTATCTGCGGTTGAACCCGCTCAAGGGCGGGGCCTTCATCATCCACCAGGGGCCGGCGCCGATCCATTCGGAACGGGCCTCGGCCTCGTCGCCGACGCGCAAGGCGCTGATCGAGAGCGGCGAATACACGCCGAGCTCGTGGCTGGTGGCCTGGCCGAAATCGACGCTGATTCCGTGGGCGGAACAACGCAAGGCCGCGATGGAGATGGCCGAGGCGGCCTGAGGGCTGCGCGACTCCAGAATAGACTCGACAGAGTCGACAGAGTCGCGCGGGTTGGGGGTGTGCTGTGCGCCTCCTTGAATGAGCGCGACAGTTTACGGCCGTTTCGGACCGTGATGGGTAAAAGGCCTTTCGTTAGAGCCGCGCGTTGAAATCTTTGGGCGAATTCGGGCGTCCGTTGATGGGTATGGGCCCGCCTCAACTCGAATCCGTGCATCCCCGCGAAGGCGGGGACCCAGTGCTTTGGGCGATGCGCGATACCGAGCGCGCTAGAGAGCGATCCCACACACGGTCATGCAGCTAAAACCTGGGTCCCCGCTTTCGCGGGTATGCACGGAAAGTTGGTTCAGTCTCCGCCAGATCCCAGTCTTTCGTCATTCCGGGTCTTCGCTGCGCCACGCCCGAAATTGGAACTCCCTCTCCCGGTGGGAGAGGGATTGAGGCTCGCAGAGCGTTGGCGATGCGCCAGCCGAAAGGGTGAGGGGCAGCCCTCACCAGTTGGCGCCAACCCCTCACCCTTTCGCGTTTCCAATCGCTGCGCTCCTGGACGCTCAAGCCCTCTCCCGCCGGGAGAGGGGCGCCGTCAGCCCTGCTTCGCGTCCCACCACCGCACAGCGTCGGCGTCGCGGGCGGAGAGGTCAGGATACTGCGGGTCGGAGCCGACGTCGGGGACGCGGCGCCAGGAGCGGGCGCACTTCGGATGATTGGCGAGCGCCACAATGACTGTCGCAGGCCCGACGCCAAGGCTGACGTTTGCTCCAGAAGTGCGGAAAACCTCCGCCGGATCGACCGGCGTCAGCATGGTCCCGTCAGACAACCTGCCTTCGAACAAGTCGAGAAGCGGTTGGGACAACTGAATATCCGGCCAAGCGTCCAGAGCGCCGCCGATGAGCTTCTCTTTGCGCGCGGCTTCGAGCGCGTCGTTCACCCGCGCTACGACGGTGTCGATGTTGGTCCAGCGCTGGGCCTCCTCAACATTCCGCCACTGATCCGGCGTCTGCGGGATCACCCGCGCGCAGTTCGTCCCCGCGTCCGGATAGAGCGTCGTCCAGGCCTCTTCCATGGTGAAGGGCGTCAGAGGGGCCAGCCATGCGGTCAGGCGCACGAACACCTCGTGCATCACCGTGCGCGCCGCGCGACGACGGATCGCGTCGGGGCGGTCGCAGTAGAGGCTGTCCTTGCGGATGTCGAAATACAGGGCCGAGAGGTCGCCGGCGCAGAATTCCAGCACCGGGCGGACGACGTCCTGGAAACGATAGGTCTCGTAGGCGCCGCGGACCTGGAGGTCGAGCTCCCAAAGCCGGTGCAGGACGAACCGTTCCAGCGGCGGCATGTCGGCGTAGTCGACGCGTTCGGCCTCGTCGAAATCGGCCAGGGCGCCCAGCAGGTAGCGGACGGTGTTCCGAAGCTTGCGATAGGCGTCGACCGTGGTCTGGAGGATCTGCTTCCCGATCCGCTGGTCCTCGGCATAGTCCACCAGGGCGACCCACAGGCGCAGGATGTCGGCGCCGGATTCCTTGATGATGACGGCGGGATCGGTCGTGTTGCCCCTGGACTTGGACATCTTCTCCCCGTTCTCGTCCTGGGTGAAGCCGTGGGTCAGGACGGCGTCATAGGGGGCGCGGCCGCGGGTGCCGGAGCCTTCGAGCAGGTTGGACTGGAACCAGCCGCGATGCTGGTCCGAGCCTTCGAGATAGAGATTCGCGGGCCAGTGGCTGGGGCGGTCGCCGGTGTAGCCGTGGGCCGGGTCGCGGGTCTCCAGCGTGAAGGCGTGGGTGCAGCCGGAATCGAACCAGACGTCGAGGATGTCCTCGATCTTCTCGTAGTTGGCCGGGTCGTGCAGGCCGAGGAAATCGCTGTCGGAGCGGGTGTACCAGGCGTCGGCGCCGCCTGCCTCGATCGCGGCGACGATGCGGGCGTCGACCGCGGGATCATGCAGAGGTTTGCCCGTGTGTTTGTCGACGAACATGGCCAGCGGCGTGCCCCAGGCGCGCTGGCGGCTGATCAGCCAGTCGGGGCGACCCTCGACCATCGAGCGGATGCGGTTCTTGCCGGCGGCCGGGTGGAAGTCGGTCTGGTCGATGGAGGCGAGCGCGGTCTCGCGCAGGGTCGCCCCGTCGGCGTGGTCCAGCGCCTGGTCCATGCGGATGAACCACTGGGGCGTGTTGCGGAAGATGACCGGGGCCTTGGAGCGCCAGGAGTGGGGGTAGGAGTGTTCGAGACGGCCGCGCGCCAGCAGGGTTCCGGCCTCGATCAGCCTGTCCATGACGGCGGGGTTGGCGCTGCCGAACTTGCCGGTCTTCTTGCCCTCGGTCTCGAGCACCTTCAGGCCCGCGAACAGGGGGACGGACGGGTAGTAGGCGCCGTCGGGATCGACGGTGTCGGGCACCTCGTGATGGCCGTGGGCCTTCCAGACCTCGAAGTCGTCGGCGCCGTGGCCGGGCGCCGTATGGACGAAGCCCGTGCCCGCGTCGTCGGTGACGTGGTCGCCGTCGAGCAGGGGCACGTTGAAGCGGTAGCCGTCGTCGAGCTCCGCCAGCGGGTGGGCGCAGACGAGGCCCGACGGATTGGTGTCGTCGAGACGCGTCCAGGTCGCGATCTTCGCGGCCTTGAAGACCTCTTCGGCCAGCTTGTCGGCCAGGATCAGACGGTCGCCCGGCCTGGCCCAGGGCTCGAACTCCAGGCCCGTCTCCATCGACTGGACCTCATACAGGCCATAGGCGATCTCGGGGCCGTAGCTGATCGCGCGGTTGGCCGGGATGGTCCAGGGGGTGGTGGTCCAGATGACGATCGACGGCGTCTGGTGGCGGAAGGCCAGCAGGTCGTCGGGGTGGTCGTCGGTCGCTGCGATGACCGGGAACCTGACCCAGATCGTGGGCGAGACGTGGTCGTGGTATTCGATCTCGGCGTCGGCCAGGGCGGTGCGCTCGACGGGCGACCACATGACGGGCTTGGAGCCGCGATAGAGCTGGCCGGAGTTCTTGAACTTGTGGAATTCCTTCACGATGGCGGCCTCGGCCGAATAGTCCATCGTGGCGTAGCGGTTCTCGAAGTCGCCGGTGATGCCGAGGCGCAGGAACTGGGCCTTCTGCACCTCGATCCAGCCGGCGGCGTATTCGCGGCAGGCGGCGCGGAACTCGGCCTTGGAGACCTCGTCCTTGCGGCGACCCCTGGCGCGGTACTGTTCCTCGATCTTCCACTCGATCGGCAGGCCGTGGCAGTCCCAGCCGGGGACGAAGTCGACGTCGTAGCCGAGCAGGAAGCGCGAACGGACCACAAAGTCCTTCAGCGTCTTGTTCAGGGCGTGGCCGATGTGGATGTCGCCGTTGGCGTAGGGCGGGCCGTCATGGAGGACGTAGAGCGGCGCCTTCTCGGCCTGACGCCGGGCGCGCAGGGTCGAATAGAGGTCGCCCCACTGTTCCAGGATCAGCGGCTCCTTTTGCGGAAGGCCGCCGCGCATGGGGAAGGGCGTCTCCGGCAGGAAGACGGTCTCGCGGTAGTCGCGGGCGGTCGGAGAATCGGGGGTCTGGGCGTCGTCGGCCATGGGATCAGTCTCGGGCAAGCGTGTGGGCGTCGGGGTGAGGTCGGCTGGCGATCCCGGCGGGCGCGGAGGCGGTGAAGCCCCGTCGGCGCTACGCCGGGCGGCTAATCTCGATCGGAATGATCCGGCGCGCGTCCATCGGCGGTTCCTATCAGGGCGCGGGGGCTGGGAAAAGCGCGGGCTTGCGGTAACGTCGCTTTCGAACGGCGCGATGACGCGCCGAAGGGACGAAACCACCGATGCGCACGATCCTGATGATGACGGCCGCCGGTCTGGCCCTGACCGCCTGCAGCCCGCCGGCGGACAAGGTCGAGCCCGCGCCGGCGACGGCCGCGGCGACGCAAGCCGCCCTGACCCCGGAGGCCTTCGTGAGGTCTCTGTATTCCGCCGAGGCCGGCGGAACCGCAGCGCCCGCCTCGGCCCCTGACGCGCCGGAGGCCGAGGCGCCGGAGATCTGGTCCGCGCGGACGGCGGCCCTGATCGCCGAGACCGAGGCGCTGGGGAACCCGGGCGAGTACGCCTATTTCGAAGCCGACCCGATCTGCGACTGCCAGGACGACGGCGGCATGGTGCTGACCAGCGTCACGCCCGGGGCCGTGAGCGGCGACCGCGCCGACGTCACCGTCCTCATGACCTGGACGATGGCCGAGCCGGTCGAGACCCGGACGCAGACCTACAAACTCGTCAACGAGGGCGGCGCCTGGAAGATCGACGACATCCAGCGCGACCAGACCACGGAGTTCCCGCAGCCCCCGCTGCTTCAGGACATGACGGGCTGGATCGCCGAACGGCGGGCCGAAAACGCAGCAGGAGCGAAGTGATGATCCGGACTCTGATCCTTGTCTCGGTCGGCGCGATGACGCTGGCGGCCTGTTCGCAAGGCGACGAGGCCAAGGCGCCGGAGACGGCGTCGGCCTCCGCAACGGCCGGTGCGACGGCTGCGACTGGACCGGTGTCGCGCGACCAGGTCTATGCGGCCGCCGGCGAGGGGCCCGAGGCCCTCGTTCGGATGATCTACGCCCAGTACGTCAACGGCGGGCCGCAAGGCGAGCAGCCGGCGCCGGGGCAGGACCCGATGTTCTCGCGCACGATGAACGCCCTGATCGGCGCCGATTTCCGGGCCGCGAACGGCGAGGTTCCGACCCTGAACTACGACCCCTTCTGCATCTGCCAGGACCAGGGTGACTTCGTCGTCACAGCCACGGCGGTGGCCCAGGCGGACCCCAACACCGCCGAAGCCAATGTCGCCTTTACCAATATGGGAGAGCCGAAGACCCTCAAGCTCAAGCTGGTCCGCGAAGGGCCGAACTGGAAGGTCGACGACATCGTGGACGGGACGGATTCGCTGCACGACACGCTGATGGCGGTGGCCGAGGCTGCGGGGTGAGGATGGGCAGGGCGCCGGGCAGCGTCCTGATCTTCGCGGCCGCATTGGGGGCCTGCGCAACGACCGGGGCCTCACATTCGCGCCTCGAATTGGTCAGTGATGTGGCTGTGTCCGCGCAACAGCCGGGCTGGGTTCGGCTCGACCCGAGTGGTTGCATCCTCAAGCCTGGGACCGGAACCAGACCGACAACGGATGACAGGGAATGCTCCGGTCGGATTGATCTCAACGGCGACGGGCGGCCGGAGAGGCTGACCACCCTCTATGTCTTCGGCCGGGGATCAGTCCTGACCCTTTTCGATGGCGATCCGTCTCGCGTCGATCCGATACTTCAGGCCGAAGGCTACGCCTTGATGGCGACCACGGAGCGGGCATCACGCGGATGGCCAATTGTTGCAGTTTACGGTGATCCGGTGTCGGCAGATGAACTGACCGGCGCGCAACAGGTGTGGACCGGCGAGATCTACGCCCCGCGCTAGGCCTTGGCGGCGAGCACCGTCCGCGCCGCCGCCGCATCTGCGTCGATCTGGGTCTTGAGCGCGTCGAGGCCGTCGAAATTCATTTCGCCGCGCAGCAGGGCGACGAGTTCGGTCTCGACCGTCTCGCCGTAGAGGTCCTCCGCGAAGTCGAACAGCCAGACTTCCAGCAGGGGCTCGGCGATCTCGAACATGGGGCGGACGCCGAGGTTGGCGACACCGTCGATGACGCGGCCATCAGGCAGGCGGGTGCGGGTGGCGTAGACCCCGTAGGCGGGGCGCATGTAGTCGCCGAGGCGGACGTTGGCGGTCGGGACGCCGATGGTGCGGCCGCGCTTGTCGCCGTGGACGACCTCGCCCTCGATGGCGAAGGGCCTGCTCAGGATCGCGGCGGCGCGGGCCATGTCGCCGGCGTTCAGGGCCTCGCGCACGGCGCTGGACGACAGTTTCAGGCCGCCGATGTCGTCGATCCGTTCGGTGACCGCGACCGAGAAGCCCAACTGGCGGCCGATGCGGGCCAGCGCGTCGGGAGAACCGGTGCGGCCCTTGCCGTAGGTGAAGTCGAAGCCGACCGAGGCGTGGGCCAGGCCCAGGCCATCCTTGCGGCCTGCCGCGCCTTGCGCTGCCTGAGGCCGGCCGGCGAGCACGTCGACGGCGAAGGCCTCGTCCGACATGGCGGCCATGCCGGCATCAAAGGGCAGGAGGTAGAGGCGGCTCACCCCCAGAGGCTCCAGCGCACGGGCCATCTGGCCCGGCGTCATCAGGCGGAAGGGGGCGGCGTCGGGCTGGAACCAGCGCCGCGGATGCGGGTCGAAACTGACGACGGCCAGGGGGACGCCGAGGCGGTCGGCCGCGATGCGGGCCGAGGCGATAACGGCCTGATGGCCCCTATGGACGCCATCGAAGGCGCCGAGCGCGGCGGCGGCGCCTCTCTGCGAGACGGGCAGGTCGCGCCAGTCGCGGATGATGTCGATCGTCACGGTCGGCCCGGTTAGTCCTTGGCCGCGCGACGGCGGCGGGGGACGCGCACGACGGCCTCGCCGCCCATGATCAGCTCGTCCCCGACATAGCCTTCAGTCAGCAGGGTGACGCGGGCCGATTCGGGATCGACGGCGGCGACGGTGATCTTGGCGGTCACGACGTCGCCGATCCGGACCGGTTTGTGGAAGGCGAGGTTCTGGGACAGGTAGATCGCGCCGGCCCCGGGCAGGATAGTGCCCACGACGGCCGAACCGAACGAGGCCGAAAGCAGACCGTGGGCGATCCGCCCGCGATAGGCCGTCTTCGAAGCGAAGGCCTCGTCCATATGGACCGGGTTGAAATCGTCCGAGGCCTCGGCGAACTGCTGGATGCGGTCCTCCGTGATTGTCACGTCCTTGACCGCCACCATGCCGGGCTCGAGTTCTTCGAGGATGTAGCCGCCCGAGGGGTGAGGTCCGGTAATCATGTGGCGGTGTTAGACGCGCTTCGCCGATTTGGCGAGAACTACCACTTCAGGTCCAGAGCGGCGTAGCGCGCGTAGGCGGTTTCGGCGGTCAGCAGGGCCTGAGCCCGGACCGGATCGATAAGGCCGTCGTCGCCGCGCGCGGTGTCGCCATGGATGCCCTGGGCGATGAACAGGCAGTCGAGCGCCTGCTGGTTGGCGCCGAGAACGTCGGTGATGACGCCGTCGCCGATGCAGAGGACGCGGGAGCGGTCGACCGGGCGACCCATGAGGGTTTCCGCCTCGGCGAGGGACAGGGCGTAGATCGGGCCGTAGGGTTTGCCGGCCATGGTGACCCGGCCGCCGAGCGATGCGTAGACATCGGCGAGGGCGCCGCCGCAGTAGATGATCCTGTCGCCGCGCTGGACGATTCGATCGGGGTTGGCGCAGATCAGCTCCAGATCGCGGGCGGCGGCCTCGGACAGCTGTTCGACATAGTGCTGGGGCGTCTCGGTCTCGTCGTCGATCATGCCGGTGACCGACAGGAAGGCGGCGTCGGCGACGCTGGTCGCGCGCTGCAGGTCGAGGCCTTCGTAGAGGATGTCGTCGCGGGCCGGACCGATGATCAGGGCCGGGCCGGGCGCGCGGCGGGCCAGCTCCATCCGGGTGGCGTCGCCCGAGGTCACGAAGGCCTTCCAGCTGTCGCGGGGCACGCCGAGGGCGTCGAGCTGGGCGATGACGTCGGAGGCCGGGCGCGGCGAGTTGGAGATCAGCACGACGTGGCCGCCCTGGTCATTGAACTTCGTCAGGGCCTCGCAGGCCTCGGGCCAGCTTTCGCGGCCGTTGTGGATCACGCCCCAGACGTCGCACAGCAGGATGTCGTAGTCGGCGGCGACGGCGCTGAGGCTGGGGAGGGCGTGGGGCTGGGTCATGGCGCGTGACTAACGCGTCAGGTCGAAAGGGTGAAGCGAGGGTTTGGCGGCGCGTCCATGTCCTGCTAACCGGACGCGCATGAAAATCCCTCGCATCGCCTGGGCCGCCTATGGCTTCGCCCTGTTCGTCATCGTGATGGACCAGTTGACCAAGGCGTGGGTTCTCGGATCCGCCGATGTGTCTGACCCGGCCATGATCCCCTCCGGCTATCTGTTCGCCGAGGTGATCCCGGGCATCCTGAACCTCACCATGGTCCGCAACACCGGTGTGAGCTTCGGCCTGTTCGGAGGCGGTGAAGCGCGCTGGGCGTTGAGCGTCTTCTCGATCGTCGTGGCGGGCGCGCTGGCGTGGTGGGCGCTCAAGGCGGAGCGGCGCACCCTGGTCTCAGCCATCGGCCTGGTGATTGGCGGGGCGATCGGCAACGCCATCGACCGGATCCAGTACGGCTATGTCGTGGACTTCATCGACTTCTCGGGGACCGGCGTGTTTCCGTGGGTTTTCAACATCGCCGACAGCGCCATCACCATCGGCGTTCTCCTGCTGATTATCGACAGTGTGATGTCGGAGCGGAAGCAGGCCGTTGGCGTGGCCCACGAAAAGGCGTAATCACCCGCTCTTTCCTGCTGTCCAGAGCGCAGGTTTTGCGCCGGAGCCGAACCGACCCATGCGAACTGCCCGTATCCTGACCGTATCCGCCATCGCCGTCTCGGCCGTCGCCCTGACCGCCTGTGGCGGCCTGCGCCAGTCCATCGGCCTGACCAAGGTCGTGCCGGACGAGTTCCTGACCGTGGCCTCGGCCCCGCTGACCGTGCCGCCGGAATACGGGCTGCGTCCGCCTGCGCCGGGCCAGCCGCGCCCGCAGGAACTGGCCCCTGAAAGCGCCGCCCGCCAGATCCTGCTGGGCCAGCGTCAGGCGATCACGCGCACCTCGGGCGAACAGGCCCTGGTGGTCGCCGCCGGCGCCGACCGCGCCGACCCGCTGGCCCGCTATGTCATCGACGACGAGTTCGGCGACCTGGCGCACAAGGAAGAGAGCTTCGCCAACCGCATCCTGTTCTGGCGCCGCGACGACTCGGCCTCCCAGGCCCCGACCCAGACCCAGACAGCCCAGGGGGCGGTGACCATCGACGCCGCCAGCGAGAACGCACGCCTGCAGGCGCTGACGGGCACGCAGAACTCGATCGTGATCGCGCCGCGCCGCTCGGGCGGGTTCAAGCTGCCGGGTCTGTAGGGTTATTCCTCCCCCGAGGGGGAGGGGGACCGCGTCTTCGCGGTGGAGGGGGCTGACCCTGACGCCGGCATGTGTGGCCGACCCCCTCCGTCACGGCGCGAAGATGCGCCGCGCCACCTCCCCCAGCGGGGGAGGATTGGCTTGCGTCATCCGCTGGACAGTCCTTATTGCAGACGGACTTCTCCCCGGGACCCTTCGCATGACTGATCTTCGCTCACTGAGCCACCTGTCCGGGGTCGAACAACTGCGGCTCGGGTTCCAGGCCGACGAGAACGCCGCGCCGATCGCGAAGACCCTCGACTACCGGCTGATCGAGGTCGAGGAAGGCCGGGTGGTGTTTGAGGGGACGCCGACGCGGGCCGTCTACAACCCCATCGGCACGGTGCACGGCGGCTGGATGGCGACCCTGCTGGACTCGGCCTGCGCCTGCGCGGTGCATTCGATGCTGCGGCCGGGACAGATCTATACGACGCTGGAGCTCAAGACCGTCTTCCACCGCGCCCTGACCGAGGGCGTGCCGGTGAAGGCCGAGGGGCGGATCGTGCAGATCGGACGGCGCGCAGGCTTCGCCGAGGCGGACCTGAAGGGCGTGGACGGCAAACTCTATGCGACCGCGACCTCCACCTGTCTGGTGATGGAGACGAAGTAGCCAGCCCGGACCACAGTCGTCGCCGACCTGAACAGCACTGATGGCGGGCTACATCGGCGGAACGACGCCGTCCTTGCCCATCGCCAGGAACCCGGCCGTGGTCGCACCCGCAGGTATGACGGCATAGACCTTCTGTCCAGCCGCCAGTGACGGCCTTTCCGTCGGCTCGAAACGCACGATCGGCGTCCCTTCGGGAATGGTGACGTTGGCCGTGCCGCCCTCATAAGCGATGGTCAGCGTGCGGCCGCCGGACGAAGACTCGCTGCTGGAGACCGTCCCGTTGGTCATCATGCTCTGGCTTTCGACGGTACCGTTGGTCATGGCGCTCTGGCTTGCGACCGTGCCGTTGGTCATGGCGCTGGACGCGGCCGGGGCGCCACCCTTTGCCGCGACAACGCCCGGCGTGTCCCAGGCATAGTGACCCTCGCCGGCTCCGCGCATCGATTCGGGGAAGATCACCAGTTCGACCGCTCGAAGGGCCGTCTTCGGACCCGTTGTTGCCGTGCCGACGAAATCGCCGTCCTGGAGGGTCGAGAGGCTGGACGATACGACCCAGACAAACCGCGTGTCAGCCGCGACGGGTACGGAGACCGTCCGGCCGTCCCAGGTTTGAACCGTCATCGTATCGCCCGCCAGGGACTGGACCGTGCCGCGCACCCGAACGGTGCTGGGGGCGGCGACGGTCGCCTCTTCAACGGGGGGTGTGGGCTCGGGCGCAGAGCATGCGCCTAGCATCGCCAGCACGGCAGGAATGTGGGCCAGATTTCTGATCGGTGTCATGGTGCATCCGGGCGTCGGGAGATCGGCGTTCGACCCCCGTTTCGGCTCGCACACTGCACGTTCGTAGCGGCGCTTGCCATGGCTCCCGAGGTGCGACGAAACGTCCCCTCACCGGACCAAGGTCAGGCGTACCGCCGACGCTTCTCTGCGCTGATCAGGGTCGATCGGACGAAGTCGGCGGGCGGGTCGGTTTCGGCCAGAACCGCTTCCTTGATGGCGCGCGGTTCGCCGAACAGGTGGCCCTGGCCAATGGAGATGTCGAGCTCGAGGATGTCCACGATCTGGCGTTCCGACTCGCACTTTTCGGCAATGACCTCGATGCCGTAGCGGCGGGTCAGCTGGGCGAAGTCGGCGGCCTGGATGTCGCGCAGCGACGGGATCGGCGAGCCGCCGTCGAGGTCCAGAAGCTGTTCGATCAGCAGGTCGGCGGCCACCTTGACGAAGCGGACGTCGGAGCGCTGCAGGTCGTTGAAGTCGAGGTCCAGGGTCTGAACCTTGTCGATCGAGAAGCGGAAGCCCAGGTCGGCCAGCTTGGCCATGTTGCGGGCCTCGACCGCGCCGCGTGCGTCGAAGGTCGCCTGACCCAGTTCGAAGATCAGGGCCTGGTTCAGGTCGCGGTTCTCGCTGAGGAACTCCAGGAACTGCGGGAAGAAGGTCTCATCGCCCAGGGACGACAGGGCGACATTGCAGAAGACGCCAACCTTGCGGTCCTGACGGGCCAGGCGGCGGACGATCTGGGCGCAGCGGAACAGCAGCAGGTTGTCGATGGCGGGGACCAGACCCTCGCCCTCGGCGATGGACAGGTACTCGGCCGGCATCATGACCCGGTCGGTCGAATCGCGCAGGCGGGTGAAGCTCTCGTAGAAGACCGTGCGGCGCTGGGGCAGGGTGACGACGGGCTGGAGATAGAGGTCGACGCGGTTCTCGCTGAGGGCGTCGTGGACGGTCTTGAGCAGCAGGTTCGACTGGTGGTGACGGCGAGCCTCGACACTGTCGGGAGCGACCATGGGGGTGACCGACAGGCGCTGGTCGATGGAGACGCTCATCTGCTGGATGAGGTCTTCCAGCATGCGGACTTCGCCGGTGAGTTCATCGGTGCGCGACAGGGCGCCGGCCTCGATGGCGGTGGCGAGGTCTCCAAGCGCGGTCTGGGTCTGCTCCATCGCGTCGGCGAGCAAACGGTGGGCTTCCCGGACATGGCCGATCTCGGCGCGCAGGGCCTTGCGTTCGCCGATGCCGGTGAAGAGGGCGTGGACCGCTGTCAGGACCCCCAGCACGCCGAGCGTCGCGGCCACGCCCGGGCCGATGCCGAGGCCGGCGCGCCACAGGAAGGCGCCGACCGTCATCGCCAGGAAGACGTAGCCGAAGAACAGGAAGCCGTTGGTCAGTGCGCGCATGGGAACGGTGAAGTCCGACTTCCCGGATGGAATCGCCCGAGTATCGGGGTATCAGGACGAAACAGCTAGGGTGTGGACCAAAGAAACCACGCCGCAACAGGGGATATGCATGGAACTGTTCGATCTGACCGGGAAGGTCGCCGTCATCACCGGCTCGTCCAAGGGCATCGGCAAGGCGATCGCCGAGCGGATGGCCGAGCACGGGGCCAGGGTGGTCATCTCGTCGCGCAAGGCCGGCCCCTGCGAAGAGGTCGTGCAGGAGATCAACGGCAGGTACGGGGAGGGCCGTGCGATGGCGATCCCGGCCAATATCGCCTCCAAGGAAGACCTGCAGCGGCTGGTCGACGAGACAACCGCCGCCTGGGGCAAGATCGACATCCTGGTCTGCAACGCGGCGTCCAACCCCTATGCCGGGCCGATGGCCGGGATCGCCGACGAGCAGTTCGAGAAGATCTTCCACAACAATGTGCTGGCCAACCACTGGCTGACCCAGATGGTCGCGCCGCAGATGCTGGAGCGAAAGGACGGGGCGATCGTGATCATCTCGTCCATCGGCGGCCTGCGGGGCAACGCCCTGATCGGCGCCTACAATGTGTCGAAAGCGGCGGACATGCAGCTGGCGCGGAACCTGGCCGTCGAGTGGGGGCCGTCGAACGTGCGGGTCAACTGTATCGCGCCCGGCCTGATCCAGACCGACTTCGCCCGCTATCTGTGGGAAAACGAGGAGGTCCTGAAGGTGACGGTCGAACCGAACCCGATGAAGCGCATCGGCCAGCCGGACGAGATCGCGGGCACGGCCGTATATCTGTGCTCGAAGGCCGGCTCATACGTGAATGGCCAGACCCTGGTGGTGGACGGCGGGCTGACGATTGCCTGGTGAGGTCAGCAAGGGCCGGGGCGCCGGAGGCCCGGGTCTTCGTCAGGATCTGATCTGGCGGCTGGAGGCGGCGCTGTTCGCAGGCTTCATCGGCCTGATGCGGCTGATCGGCCTGGAAGCGGCATCGAACTTCGGCGGCTGGGCGCTGCGGACGCTCGGCCCCGTCACGGGGACGCAGAAGACGGTGCTGCGGAACCTGCGGATCGCCTTCCCCGGGATGGGCGAGGAGGAGCGGCGACGGCTGGCCCTGGAACAGTGGGAACAGACGGGGCGCACCTTCGCCGAGACGGCGGTGATGGACCGGCTGACCCCGGCGTCGGGGCGGATCGACATCGTCGGGGCCGAACGGCTCGAGGCGATCCGGGCCTCGGGCAAGCCGGTGGTCTTCGTGTCCGGGCACATGGCGAATATCGAGACGATGGCCGCGGTTCTGGTGGCCTCTGGCGTGCCGGTGCAGGTGACCTATCGGGCGGCCAACAACCCCTATGTCGACGCCCAGATCATCGCGGCGCGGGCCCGGTACGGGGTGAAGCTGTTCGCCCCCAAGGGCGGGGACGGGGCGCGTGAGCTGCTGGCCGGGATGGCGCGCGGCGAGAGCGTCGCCCTGATGAATGACCAGAAATTTTCGGAAGGGCCGGAAGTGACCTTCTTCGGCCAGCCGGTGAACGCGGCGCCGGGGCCGAGTCGGCTGGCGCTGCGGTTCGGCACGGTGCTGCAGCCGATGTCGGTGGTGCGGCTGCCGGGCGTACGGTTCCGGGTCACGGCGCACGCGCCGATCGAACTGGCCAGGACCGGCGACCGGACGGGCGACATCGCGCGGGGGGTGCAGGCGATCACGCGCTTCGTCGAGGAGCGGGTGCGAGAGCATCCGGTGGACTGGTTCTGGGTCCACAAGCGGTGGCCGGACCGGGTCTACCGGGAGCTGGAAGACGCCGAGTAACAGTGCGCTGACGTCTTGATGCGGGTTCGACCGAATAGCTTTGGGGCGGCAGGGCCAAGCTTAATTCAAGAGCGACGGTCGGACGGATGAACTACTTCCGGCGGTACGATTTCGAGATGCTCGAGAATATTGGCGAGTTGTTTGCGTATCGCGCCACTTCGGTTTATTTGGCTTTTTGAATATCGGCTAAGACGCAAAGAGCCTCGCAAGGTCGCGGAACTGAAACGCGACAGCGCCCCGAACCGAGGCGTCAGGCCTTGCCGGAACCGTCCGTGTTCGTGGAGGCGTCTTCCGCAACGTCGGTCGAACGACGGCGCGGACCCTTGTAGCTTGCGACACTCGAGGTCCGCCGACGGTCCGGGCCGAAATAGTCGTCGGTCTTCACATAGGGGCGTGGGCGCAGGATGACGGCTTGGATGCGGTCGAACACCGCCTTGGCGGTGATCGGCTTGACCACGAACTCCGTCACCCCGGCGTCGCGGGCCTCAACCACGCGATGCTTCTCCGAATGGCCGGTCATCATGATGATCGGCAGATAGGGGTTGGCGCTGTCGGGGCTGTTGCGGACCAGGCGAGTGAACTCCACCCCGTCCAGAGGGAACATGTTGAAGTCGACGATGGCGAGATCGATCTGATGATCGCGCACAACCTCGAGCGCCATGGCGCCGTCTGACACCTCGCGGATGTTGCGGATGCCCGCCGATTGCAGGATGGCGGACGTGATGGCTCGCATGTGCTGGTTGTCGTCTACCAGCAGGATGTTGAGCGATTGAAGGGCGGACATTTGGTGATCGGGCCGAGGCCGCCCCGACGGCGGACTAAAGGCCGATTCTACGGGCAAAGATCGGCAAGGTCCACGCGGAACGAAAGCTTAGCCGTTGCTGTAAGCGGTTTCCGGAGCCGATTCGCCGATCATCAGAGACGGATCGCAGTTCCGATCGCGCCATTTCATGCGCCAGCACAGATGCGGCCCGGTAGCGCGGCCCGTCATTCCGACCCGTCCGATGACGTCGCCGCGGGTGATTCGCTGGGTCGGCAGGACGTCGATGCGCGACTGGTGCAGGTAGGCCGTGATCAAGCCCTGACCGTGGTCGATCAGGGTCAGGCCGCCTTCGAAATGCATGCCGGCGCGGGCGAAGGTGACGACGCCGTCCGCCGGCGCCCGGATCGGAGAACCGGCGGGTGCGGCCAGGTCTATGCCGTAGTGCGGCCGGGCGGGCGTGCCGTTCAGAACGCGCTGGGAACCCCACAGGCTGGTCACCCGATAGCTGTCCAGCGGCCAGGTGAAGCCGGAACGGAAGTTGTCGGCGTCGGCGCGGCTGCCGAAGCCCTCGGTCTTCAGCACGATCTCGTCCTGGATCCGGGCGAGCAGCGCCGGGTCCGACGGCTCGACCGTCGATGGGGGCAGGCCGTCAATGCGGGTCGAGGGGAAGGTCCCGGGCGCGATGGACAGGGTGCGACGTGCGACGCGGCCCTGGCCGCGCACCTCCAGCTGGACCGACGGCGGGGCGTCGCGGTCGAAGCCGACGATGAACAGGCCGGCCGCAGAAGCGGTGGTCAGGGCTTCTCCGTCAATGAAGACCATGGCCCGCGGCTCCGCCCGCCCCATGGCGAACCCGCCCTGGACGAAACGGCCGTTCAGGGCGAGACCGTCGGTCGGCTCGGCGAAGGCGGGCCCCGAGAGAGTGGCGGCGCCGGCGCCCAGGATCAGGCCGCGCCGCGAAGGCGTCACTGATCGACCATCCGGGACAGGGCTTCGGCCGGACTGAAGTAGGGTTCCTGATTCTCGACGGACCAGTAGCGCAGGATCTCGAGCGGGATCGGACGGCCGGAGACGGCGCACAGGACGAAGGGGCCGGGCTTGAGCACGGCGAACTCGCCGTCGCCGTAGTGGAGGGTCGCGGGGGAGGGGACGGAGGTCATGATGACAGGATAGCGGGAGATCCCTCCGTCGTCTCCTCCCCGTCGCGCAGCGATGGGCAGGTGGATCCGTAGCAAAGTGGTGGACACGGAGGGGGCTCGGCGACATCCAGAAGCGCTCCGTCTGCTCGCGAAGGGCTCGCATCCACCGCTCCATTCGCCAGGCGGCGAACAGGGAGGAGGCTGTTGTCAGAAGAGGTCGCCCTGGCTCGCCGGGGCCGCTTTGGACTTCGGAACCGGCTTCGGCCTCACCGCGCCGTCGCCCTCGATATGCGCCCCCTTGGAGCCATCGGGGAAGACCAGCGTCACGGCCTGCCCCGGCGACAGGGCGGCGGCGGACGAGACCATCGCGCCGGTCTCGTCGTCGACGCGAGCGAAGCCGGGTTTGGGGCGCCTCGGATCGAGGCTGGCCAGGGCGCGGGCGAGGGCGGCGAGGCGGGTCTCGGCGCGCTCGATAGCCTGCGGTCGGACCCGATCAAAGCGTGACGCCAGGTTCTGCATACCGAGCTCGCGACGCTTCTGCCGGTTGACGATCGCCTCTGGATTCAATCGACCCGAGACAAGCAGCAGGCGACGTTCATGGCCGGAGGTGTTGGCGCGCAGTCCTGAAATCAGACGGGCGGCTTGCCCCTCAAGCCGCGCCTCCCGTTGCTCGATAGCGCGTTTCAGAAGCGCCGGCGCGAAACGGCTGCCGATCGTGACAAGGCGGCGGTGATGCAGTTCGGTGTTGCGGCCGAGGCCCGAGGCGAGGCGGCTGGACGCGTGGTCGAGACGCTGCTGGGCCAGGGCCACGAGCTCCTCCGGCCGGGCGGGCAGGCCGCGCGCCACGGAGCGCAGGCGAATGCGGCGGTCCTCCAGCAGCCGGGCGCCGGAACGAGCCAGACGGCGCTCCAGATCGGTGACGAAGGCGCGCAGGTCGGCCAGCACCGGCGTGGCCAGTTCGGCGGCGCCCGTCGGGGTCGGGGCGCGACGATCCGAGACGAAGTCTATGAGGGTGGTGTCCGTCTCGTGCCCCACGGCCGAGATGATCGGGATGGTCGCCGCCGCCACGATGCGCGCCAGGCCCTCGTCGTTGAAGCACCACAGATCCTCGACCGAGCCGCCGCCGCGCGCCACGATCAGCAGGTCGGGGCGGGGGATGGCGCCGTCCCTGGTCATGGCGTCGAAGCCGCGAATGGCGTTCCCGACCTGGCCACAGGCGGCGTCGCCCTGGACCACGACTGGCCAGACGATGACCCGGCAGGGCCAGCGCTCGGCGATCCGATGCAGGATGTCGCGAATGACGGCGCCGGTCGGGCTGGTGATCACGCCGATCGTGCGCGGATAGAGGGGGATGGGCGTCTTGCGGGCCGGATCGAACAGGCCCTCGCCCGACAGTTTGACCTTCAGCCGTTCGAGTTGGGCCAGGAGGGCGCCGGCGCCGGCCGCCTCCATCGACTCGATCACGATCTGGTACGAAGACCGCGCCGGGTAGGAGGTGATCTTGCCGGTGACGATGACCTCGAGGCCTGTCTCAGGCTGGACGCCGAGGCCGCGCGCAGAGCCTTTCCATACCACGCCGTCGATGGCCGACCTGTCGTCCTTCAGCGTCAGATAGATGTGGCCGGAGGCGTGGCGATTGACCTTGGACACCTCGCCTCGCAGCCGGACGTGGCCGAACCGGTCCTCCAGCGTGCGCTTCAGGGCGAAGGACAGCTCGGAAATCGACAGGGGCGGATTGTTGTCGCCCACGCCTTGGCTTTGGGCGGCGGCCGGCTCGGCGTCGGCGGGGCCTGCGAAGACGTAGTCGTCGGTCATCGGGTGACTGTAGCGTCGCCGGGGGGGTGCGGAAACCGCTGCATTCTGCCTATATCGAGGGATGAACGGCCAGGATCGCATTCCCCCTCGCGACGAGGAGAACCCGAACGAGCGCGAGCTTTCGCGCCGCAGCGGCGATTCGGCGGTCAGCGTCTGGGTGATCCTGGCGTTGATCTTCATGCTCGCCGCCGTGGTCTATGTGGTTTCCGCCCTGCTCTGACAGTCTGCGGCCTTGACCAGAGGGGCCCGCGCGGCCATTCCGCGCGCATGGATATCCTGCTGGTCGGATCGGGAGGGCGCGAGCACGCCCTGGCCTGGAAAATGCGGCAATCGCCGCTGGTCGACCGCCTGTTCTGCGCACCCGGAAATCCCGGCATCGGCAAGGTCGCCGAATGCGTGCCGGACATCCGCGCCGACGACGCCGAGGGCCTGGCCCGGCTGGCGCGTGAGCTGAAGGTCGGTCTTGTGGTCGTCGGGCCGGAAGTCGCCCTCGCGGCCGGTCTCGCGGACCTGCTGAACGCGGCCGGCATCCCCTGCTTCGGACCCAGCGCCAAGGCGGCGCAGCTGGAGACCTCCAAGGCCTTCTCCAAGGCCTTCCTTGAGCGGCACGAGATCCCGACGGCGCATTACGGCGTCTATGACCGGGTCAAGGACGCCAAGGCTGCGTTGTCGGTGTTCAAACCCCCCTATGTCATCAAGGCGGACGGCCTGGCCGCGGGCAAGGGGGTGGCGATCAGCCCCGACCGCCGCGACGCCGAGGCGGAGATCGAGCGGATGCTGGGCGGGCGATTCGGCTCGGCCGGGTCTCGCGTCGTGATCGAGGAGTTCATGGAGGGCGAGGAGGGATCCCTGTTCGCCCTGTGCGACGGCAAGCGCGCCGTCCTGTTCGGCGGGGCCCAGGATCACAAGCGGGCCTTCGACGGGGATCTGGGGCCCAACACGGGCGGCATGGGCGCCTATTCGCCGGCGCCGGTGTTCGACGAGGCGATGGTGATGACCGCCGACCGCCGGATCGTGCAGCCGACGCTGAACGCCATGGCGGCCGAGGGCGCGCCCTACAAGGGCGTGCTCTATGTCGGGCTGATGTCGACCGATGAAGGTCCCAAGGTTGTCGAGTTCAACGCCCGCTTCGGCGACCCGGAATGCCAGGTCCTGATGATGCGGATGGCGGGGGACATCGTCCCCTATCTGCTGGCCTGCGCGCGCGGTGACGTGTCGCGCCTGCCGGAGCCGGAGTTCAAGCCGCAGACCGTGATCTGCGTGGTCATGGCCGCCAAGGGCTATCCCGACAGCCCTCTGGAGGGCTCGATCATCCGGGGCGCGGAACAGGACTTCGGCCCCCACGTGCAGGTCTTCCACGCGGGCACCCTGCGTCGCGAGGACGGCACCCTGGTGGCGTCCGGCGGGCGCGTGCTGAGCGTCTGCGCCGAGGGCGACGACATCGCCGAAGCGCGCGAGCGGGCCTATGCGGCGGTGCGCAGGATCGACTGGCCGGGCGGGTTCTGCAGGACCGACATCGGCTGGCGTGCGCTGGAGCGCGAGTAGCCTCTAGGCGTAGGCGAACAGCAGTCGGCCCTCGCCCATGCGCTCGCGCAGCATCGGCAGGTCGGTGTGGGCGGTGGAGAAGCAGCCGTAGCTGCGGCCCAGCTTGCCTTCGCGGGCCAGGAACTCCGGATCCGCATAGTCGGCGCCGTGAACGATGATGGCGCGGTCGCGGGCCATGTTGTTCGAATACTCAAGCCCGTCGAGCAGGACGTTCGGGCCCTGCTGGGCGCCCCAACCCGCGCCGGCGGTGGCGTAGGCGCCGACCGAGGACATGTAGCTTTCCGGCGTGTTGGAGAAGGTCCGGGCGAAGCCGGAGTGCTCAGGGTCCGAGCCGCGGCCGTGGCAGGTGCGGAAGGCGGTGACGCGGCCGCCGATCAGATCGACCTCGAACATGCGAGCGTCGCCGGAGAATTTCTGGAAGTCGACCAGATACATGCGGTCGCGCAGGGTGATCCTGTGGCTATGCACGTCCAGGGCGGCCATGGCCCGGCTCATCAACTCGGGGCGGACCAGACGACCGGGATCCAGCGGCGGCGGGGTGATCTGCGGAATGGGCGGGAGGGGCGGCGGCGGCGGGGCGGCGGCCAGGACGATCGGCATCTGCGCGACGGGTGCGGTGGCGCAGCCGGCGAGCATCGCCGAACCACCCAGAATCAATCCCCGTCTCGATAGCCGCATGCGACGCCCTTCGTAGCGGTTATGCCGAAGTCATGGCTTGTTTCACAAATACGCCGCCGGGTTCAACCTGAGCCTTGGCCGAAATCCACCGACGCGTATGGTGACGCACAGTATCAGGGAGAGGTTTATGAAGTTCGTCGCACTGGCGGTCGCCGCCGTTTTTGCGCTCGCAGGGCCTTCGCAGGCGCAGCAGAGCCCCGCCTCACAGGCTTTTCCCGCGAACGGGGAAACGACGTTCGTCGAGGCGGGGCGGCTCCTGGCGGACCCCGAGAGCGGTGTTGTGCTGCGCGATAAAACTCTCGTGATCGTAGGGAACCAGATCACGGAAATCCGCGACGGCTTCGTCGGCGAGGGTCCGAACGTCGTCAATCTGCGCGATTCCTTCGTCCTGCCGGGCCTGATCGACAGCCATGTGCACCTGACCTCTCAGCAGAGCCCGACCGGGCGGCTGGACGCGGTGACGCGCGACGCGGCGGACAGCGCCATGATCGGGGCGGGCTTCGCGCGGAAGACCCTGATGGCCGGGTTCACCACCGTGGCGGATCTGGGCGGCGACAACGACGCGGTCTTCGCGTTGAGGGACGGAATCCGGCGCGGCGACGTGCCGGGACCGCGAGTCATCGCCTCCGGGTCGTCGGTGTCGATCCACGGCGGCCATGGCGACATCAACGGCTATCGCGACGACATCATGCACCTGCTGTCGTCCGAGAGCGTCTGCTCGGGACCGGAGGACTGCATGAGGGCCGTGCGGACCCAGGTGCGGTCGGGCGCCGATATCATCAAGATCACCGCCACCGGCGGGGTTCTGTCCAACACGGCGGCGGGTCTGGCCCAGCAGTTCACCGACGCAGAACTGGCCGCCATCGTCGAGGTGGCGCACCGGATGGGGCGCCAGGTGACGGCGCACGCGCACGGTGCGGACGGGATCAACGCCTTCCTGCGCGCCGGGGGCGATTCGATCGAGCACGGCACCTATCTGGACGACGAGTCGATCCGGCTGTTCCGACGCGAAGGCGTCTATCTGGTGCCGACGCTGCTGGCCGGCGACTTCGTGGCGCGGGTGGCGGCGAGTCCGACCAACTTCTTCACCCCGGCCCAGACGGCGAAAGCGCTGGAGGCCGGGCCGAAGATGCTGGACATGGCGCGGCGCGCGCATGACGGCGGCGTCCGCATCGCCTTCGGCACCGACACGGGGGTTTCGGCGCATGGAGACAATGCGCAGGAGTTCGCGCTTCTGGTGCAGGCGGGGATGACACCGCTGGAAGCCATCCAGGCGGCGACGGTGGTGGCGGCCGAGCATCTGAGGATCGCCGACCAGGCCGGGCTGATCGCGCCGGGCCGTCCGGCGGACATCGTGGCGGTCGAGGGTGATCCCCTGACCGACGTCACGACGCTGGAGCATATGGCCTTCGTGATGAAGGGCGGGGTGGTTTACCGCGACGAGTAAATCCTCCCCCGAAGGGGGAGGTGGCGTGGCGCCTCTTCGCGCCGTGACGGAGGGGGGCCGCCGCAAACACGGCGTCCGGGGCTAACCCCCTCCACCACTTTGTGGTCCCCCTCCCCCATAGGGGGAGGAATGTTCGCTCAGGAACCCCGAGAACGCCGCCTCGTCCTCGAACCGGGCGGCGACAGGCCATGAGACCACACGGGTCCGCCAGTCGGGAGGCAGGCGGACCCAGTCTTTTTCGGTCGTGACCAGACCGGCGTCGAAGACGGCGGCGCGGTCGGCGAGGAAGGCGAGATCTTCCGGCCGGTATTCCGCATGGTCCGGGAACGGCGCGAAGTCGACGAGCTCGCACCCGGCGGCGATCAGGGCGCGTTCGACCTTCCACGGCTTGGCGATGCCCGCAAACCCGACCTGGGGGCCGGGTGGCGGCGCACAGCCGGGCTCAAGCCGGGCGATGAAGGTCGGCAGGGCTCCGAACACGGCCAGCAGTTCAGGATCGGCGGGCGGGCTGTCTGCGGGCAGCAGGACGACGACCGCGTCGGCGCGGGCGAGACCGGCGGCCAGCGGTTCCCGCATCGGACCTGAGGGGAAGACCGAGCCATCGCCGAAGGGCCACTCGTCCTCGCGCGTTTCGCCGTCGACGACGATCAGGCTGAGGGTCTTCTTCAGGGTCGGGTTCTGGTGAGCATCGTCGAGGACGAGGGCCCGGGCGCCGGCCGCGACCGCCGCGCGGGCGCCGGTGACGCGGTCGGCGGAGATCCAGGCGGGGGCGTCGCCGGACAGCATCAGGGGCTCGTCGCCGACGTCGGCGGCGGTGTGGGTCGCGGGATCAACGCGGAGCGGGCCGGCCAGCTTGCCGCCATAGCCGCGTGACAGGGCGTGGGCGTCGACGCCCTGCCGACGAACCAGGCGCAGGACTTCGCGGGCGACCGGGGTCTTGCCGGAGCCGCCGACGGTGAGGTTGCCGATCGAGATGACGGGGACGCCGGCATCGACGGGCGTGGCGCGGGCGATGCGGCGGGCGGTGGCTGCGGCCCATACCCACGAAACGGGCTTCAGCAGGGTGCGGGCGACGCGGCCGTGGCGGCCGTGGCGCTGATACCACCAGCGAGGGGTGGAAAGCTTCATCGGCGCGGCCGGGACGATGGCGGCAGAAGCGGCTGAAGCGCCTCCCAAAGGCGGTCGAGACCGGCGCCGACATCGGCGGCGGCCCGGCGCGCGCGCTCACCCATGGCCCGGGCGGCGGCGGGATCGTTCAGCAAGGGCGCGACGACGCCGGGCAGGTCACCGGGCGTGGCGACGAGTTCAAGGCCTCGGGCGGCGACGAGATCGGCGGTGACGGCCTGCCAGTTGGAGGCGTCGGGACCGGCGACCGAGGCCTTGGCCAGACGCGCGGGCTCCAGCGGATTGTGCCCGCCCCAGGGCTCGCGCCCGAGAAAGGAGCCGAATGAACCGCCCATGACCACGACATCGGCGAGGCGCAGGAACAGGCCGAGCTCGCCCAGGGTGTCGGCGACATAGATGTCCGTCTCGGCGTTCGGCTGGGCGCCCCGCGATCGCAGGGCGAAGCGGTAGCCGTCGCGGGTCAGGGCGGTGGCGATCTCGGGTCCGCGCTCGGGGTGGCGGGGTACGAGGATCAGGCACAGGCGCTCGGCGATGTGGTCGATGGCGCGAACGATGGCGATCTCCTCGCCCTCGTGGGTCGAGGCGGCGACGATCACGGGCCGGTCGCCGATGGCGGCGCTGAGCGCGGTGAAGGCCGAGGCGTCATGGGGCAGGGCGGCGCCGGAAAGCTTCAGATTCACCTGGCCGTCGACGCGGGCGCCCAGGCTGTGCAACCGGGCGGCGGAAACATCGTCCTGGGGCATGACGAGGGAGAAGGCGGACAGGAGCGCGTGAGCCGATTTCGGGAAACGGGCCCAGCCGGCGGCGGTCTTTTCGGTGATGCGGGCGCTGACGAGGACCAGCGAAATCTTCCGGTCGCGGGCGGCGAGGATCAGGTTGGGCCAGAGCTCGGACTCGACCAAGACGCCAACTGAGGGCCGCCAGTGGTCGAGGAAGGCGGCGACCCCGCCGGGGACGTCCACGGGCGCGAACTGGTGGATCACGCCGGGAGGCAGGCGGCGGGCCAGCAACTCCGCCGAGGTCACCGTGCCGGAGGTGACGAGGACGGTCAGGTCGGGGCGGGCCTTCACGATCCGCTCGACGACGGGCAACAGCGACAGGGTCTCGCCGACGCTGACGCCGTGCAGCCAGACCAGGTCGCCGTCGGGGCGGGATACGCCAGGAACGCCGAGGCGTTCGTCGACGCGGACGGCGTCTTCCTTGCCCTGTTTGACGCGGGCGTCGAGCAGGCGCGGGGCCAGGGGTTCCAGCATGCGGGTCAGCAGGCGGTAGGCGAGCAGAGCGAGGGTCACAGCCGCTCCAGCCCGGTGATGGCGTCGGCGCGGGCCTCTACGGCGGTCAGCCTTTCCGCCCAGGGACCGGTGACGTCAGAGAGTTCGGCGCCCTCGGGGTAACGGGCAATGTCATAGACGATGGCGCCGCGACCGAAGGGCAGGGGCAGGATGGCGCGATCCCAGCTGTTCAGGCGGATGGCCGGATTGCAGCTCATGCCGATGAACAGGGCTGGGGCGCCGGACATCCGCGCCATCAGGGGCAGGCCCTCGGCCATGACCCGGACCGGGCCGCGCGGGCCGTCGGGAGTGATGGCCAGAGCGCCGACCTTGAGCTGTTTCAGGCCGTCGCGGAGCGCGCGGGAGCCACCCTTGGCCGCGTCAGCCTTGTCCTTGTTGGCGGAGGAGCCGCGCACCGCCGGGAAGCCTTGCAAGGCCACGGCCTTGGCGATGAACTGGCCGTCCGGGCTGAGTGAAATCAGGGCCTTGGCGGGTTGAGCCAGGTCGAGCGGCCAGCACGCCGGACTGAGACCAATGCGCGAATGCCAGAAGACGCAGATGACGCCGCCGCCGTCGGCCCAGACCTTTTCGGCATGTTCGCGGCCCTCCCAGGTCCAGCGGATCGTGGCGAAGCAGAACTTCATCCAGCCGGCGAGCACGAACGACAGGATGGTCTGGATGAGGGGATTGCGGAGCGGCCTCACGTCACGCGACCGTGGCGACGGCAGGGGTCCCGTCGAGCGACTGCTGTTTCGCCAGCCGGCTGTAGAGTCCGCCCTTCCTGACGAGGCTCGCGTGGGTGCCGCTCTCGACGATGCGACCGGCCTCCAGCACCACGATGCGCGTCGCATGCCGGACCGTGGACAGTCTGTGAGCGATCATCAATGTTGATCGCCCTGCCATGAGCCGTTCCAGCGCAGCCTGAACCAGGGCTTCGCTCTCGGTGTCGAGGGCCGAGGTGGCTTCGTCGAGCAACAGGATGGGCGCGTCCTTGAGGAAGGCGCGGGCGATGGCGATGCGCTGACGCTGGCCGCCCGACAGCCGCATGCCGCCTTCGCCGGCGCGGGTCTGGTATCCTTGGGGCAGGGCGGTGATGAAGTCGTGGGCGGCGGCGGACCTGGCGGCCTCTGCGATCTGGTCAGGCGTGGCGTCGGGCCGCGCGTAGGCGATGTTGGCGGCGATCGTGTCGTCGAACAGGAAGGGTTCCTGGGTCACCAGGGCGATGCGGGCGCGCAGGTCCGGCAGGCTGAGCGCGCGCAGGTCGGCGCCGTTGATCGTCACCTTGCCCGAGGTCACGTCATAGAAGCGCGGCAGCAGGCTGAGCAGGGTCGACTTGCCGCCGCCGGACGGACCGACCAGGGCGACGGTCTCTCCCGGCGCGACGATCAGGGAGACCTCCGTGATGGTGGGCGAGGCGGCGCCGTAGCTGAACGACACCTCGTCGAAGGCGATCGTCGCGGGGCCGGGCGGCAGGGCCTTGGGCGAAGCGGCCTCGCGGATCTCCGGGGCGATGTCCAGGGCGCCGAACAGGCGACGCGCGGCGGTCAGGCCTTCGGCGACAACGGTCTGCAGATTGGTCACCTGACGCAGGGATTGGCCGGCCGCCATGAGGAGGCCGACATAGGCCGCGAAGGCGCCGACCGTCATCTGGTCGTTGCGCGCCTGCCAGCCGGCGTAGGCCATGACGGCGGCGACGACCAACATGGCGACGAGGTTGGAGAAGGGGCCGGCGAAGGCTCTGGCATCGGCGGACTTGATGACGTGGCGCTGACGACGGCCGACGACCTCGGCCACCCGCGCCTCCTCGGCCGCCTCGCGGTTCTCGATCTTGATCAGACGGACGCCGTCGAGGTTCTCCATCAGGGCGGTGGAGAGGTTCTCGGTCTCGACCATGGCACCGGTCGTGGCCTTGCGCATCCGCTTGCCGAAACGCTGGATGACAAAGGCGATCAGCGGCGCGCCGAGCAGGACGATGGCCGTCAGCCGCCAGTCCGACCAGGCCATGAAGATCAGCACCGCGATCAGGGTCAGGCCGTGCTGGGTGTAGTTGACCACGCCGCTGGTGAAGGCCTCCCGCACCAGGTTGGCGTCGAACAGGACGCTGGAAACGAAGGCTCCGGAATGCTGACTGCGCAGACGGGCAAGGTCGGCGCGGATCATCGAGCCGAACAGCCGCACCTGGATGTCACCGACGATGCCGTGCCCCAGGCGATTGACGAGTGCGGCCTGGGCCAGGGAGGCTGCCGTTCCGATCAAGGAAACACAGATGATGATGGCTGGGATGACGGTCAGGGCGTGCTGGGGCGGGACCACGAACAGGCCCGCCACCTTGACCGGTTGGCCCAGGAACATGCCGTCGATGGCCGGCTGGATCAGTTGCAGCACGATGGGCGTGCTGACGCCCGCGATCGCGGCGCAGATCATCGACAGCACCAGCACGCCTTTGCGGCGAGACAGGTAGTCGCGCCAGATGCGGCCGATCAGGGGACGCGAGGCGGCGTCCTCCTGCGGAACGGTCGGAACGGGCGAAGTCATCCGCCCGAGGTCGGACGACCTGCCGCGCAAGTCAAGGGATCAGTCGGCGGGCGGCGGCAGGTCGGCGTCGGTGATCATCGCCGTGCCCTGAGCGTCGGTGACGATCCGGGCGGGCGCCACGGTCGGGTTGGCGGGATAGGTCTGGCCGTCGAAGGCCAGCAGGGCCTCGCCCTCGCCGGTCATCACGCCCAGGTCCGGGCGGCCGTTGCTGGAGGTCGACAGGACCCGGATCGGGGTCTCCACGATGGTTGTGCGGCCGAGCGGAACCAGGTTGTCGCCTTCCCCGCCATAGACCAGCAGGGTGCAGCCCGCGTTGCCGCAGTGGCTGGGGAACAGATAGACGAGGGTGATGCGGTCGTCCCCGTCGCCGATGCCGCGCGCGACGTAGGTCAGGGTTTCGCCGTCGCCTTCGGCCGCCTGAACCGCCCGGTCCACCGCCGGGTCGGTGACCGGCGAGGCCTGGACGGCCGCCGCTGCGGCCACAGGCGCAGCCGCATCGGCGGCCGTCGCGGCGGGAGCAGGCTCGGCAGCCGGCTCGGCGCTGCAGGCCATCAGGGCGAGCGCGACCAGCGGGGTCGGGATAAGGCGGGACAGGATCATGGGTTCACCGATCAGGCGCGACGCCAGGTCGGCGATGCTACGGCAGAACGATGCACGGGATGACGCGCGCTGTCGCCCCCACTATGTCTGACGCGATGAGCCGATTTGATGTGAGCACGGAGGCCGGTCGCAAGGCGGCGGAGCGGGACTTCTTCTGGAACGACCACGCCTTCCTGCGTCTGGCGTTTTCGAACGCTCACTGGCTGGGGCCCGATCTCGTGCGGACCAACCAGCCGTCGCCTCGCCAGCTGGAGGGCTGGGCGAAGCGGGGGATCAGGACCGTCATCAACCTGCGCGGCGAGCGGGACGAGGGCTACTACTGGCTGGAGAAGGCGGCGTGCGAGCGGCTGGGCCTGACGCTGATCGATGCGCCGCTCGATTCGCGCGATCCGCCGGGCAAGGACCGGGTCCGCCGCGCGCGGGACCTGTTCCGGAGCATCGAATACCCGGTGCTGATCCACTGCAAGTCCGGGGCGGATCGGGCCGGGCTGATGGCGGTCTTCTATCGCCACTTCCATCTGGGCGAGCCGATCTCGAAGGCGATGAGCGAGCTGTCGAAGAAATACCTGCACAGCCGCGAGGGGCTGACCGGCGTGCTGGACCACTTCCTCGAGGCCTATGTGAACGAGGTCGAACCGACGGGGGTGGGTTTCATGGAATGGGTCGAGTCCGACGCCTATGACCCCGCGGCGATGCGCAGGGTGTTCCGCGCCAACTGGTGGGGCACCCTGCTGACCGAAAAGCTGCTGAAGCGGGAGTAACCCCGGCCTCCCCGCCCTAGCCCCAGGGACCGGTCGGCTTGCGCTTCTGTTCGGGCGTGACGCCGTTTTCCGCGTCGAGCCGGGCCTTGCGGTCGGACTCCCACTGGCGGAACCAGCGGGCGTAGCCGCGCTCACGGCCGAGCACGATCAGCCACAGGGCCAGGGTGGCCAGGAGGCCGACGAGGGCGGCGATCTGGGCCCCGTCGAGCGTTGTGCCGAACAGGCTCACGATGGGCGCTCCGCAGGAATGGCGTCGGCCGGGGCCGGTTCGACGGTCACGGGCGGCGTCGGCGCCGGGGCATTGGCGAATGGATCGGCCTCTACCGGGACGGCGTTGGCGGGGGTGACGGGATCGTTCCAGGCGGTGTCCTGGTCGACGACGATGTCCTCCCGGGTCGTCGGACGACGCGTGGCGAAGGCGACGATGCCTACGCCCAGCGCCAGCAGGGTCAGAACGATCAGGGTCGGGATCATGTGAGCGCTCCTCGGTTGACGCCAACCTATCCGGTTAGAGCGCTCGCGTCCCGGCTGCGGTTCCCGGTGCGACGATCAGGCCTCGCCGCGCGGGTCGATCATGCGGTGCGCGTGCAGGATGAAGAAGCGCATGTGGGCGTTGTCGACGGTGGCCTGGGCCCGGGCCTTCCACGCGGCCTTGGCCTCGGCATAGTTCGGAAAGGCGCCGACGAACTCGACCTTGGACAGGTCGCGGAAGACCGGGGCGTCGAGGTGGCGCAGCTCTCCGCCGATCACGAGGTGAAGCAGTTGGGGGTCGGCGGCGTTGGGGGCGTCGGTCATGGGTCGTGTCCGGGAGGGGCGGGGATCAGGTCGCCAGCGGGATAGGCGTTGTGCGCCGCAGGATCAACGGGTGCAGGGCCGGCGCGGAGCAGACGAGGCTGGCCTGGCGCGGGTCCGGGCGGTTGAACAGCCACGGCTGGCCGTGGTGATCCGAGACCCTCGCCCCGGCCTCGGCGGCGATGAGGGCCCCGGCGCAGACGTCCCAGTCCCATTTGGGCGTCAGGGCGATGGCCGCGTCGAAGGCCCCGGAGGCGACCAGAGCCATGCGGTAGGCCAGGGCGTTTCGCTTCTCGTAGCGCATCGGCGGCCACGGCTCGGGCCAGTGCGGGCCCTCCATCAGCCGGGCGTCGGCGAGGACGGCGGCGTCGTCCAGAGCATCGACGTCGGAGGCCGAGATGGAGCGGCCGTTGAGGCGGGCGCCGCTGTCCAGTGTCGCCTCATAGGTCTCGCCGGTTGCGGGGACATGGATGACGGCGGCGACGGGCCGGCCGTCCTCGACCACGGCGATGGGCACGCACCACCAGGGCTGGTTCTTCATGAAGGCGACGGTACCGTCGATGGGGTCGACGACGAACAGGCGGCGGCGCGACAGGCGGTCGGCCGTGTCGACGGTCTCTTCCGACAGCCAGCCGTAGTCAGGGCGGGCGGCCCGAAGGGTCGCCTTCAGCATGTCATCGACGGCGAGGTCGGCGTTGGTGACCGGGGAGCCGCCGTCCTTGTGGGTGATCTTCAGGCCGCGATCGCGCTCGGCCTCGGCAAGGGCGCCGGCGGCGCGCGCGGCGTCGAGGATCAGGGCGAGATCGGCGGCGAGATCGATCATTTGCCGGCGATGGCGACGCCGTCGATGAGCAGCGACGGACTGTTGAATCCGCCGCGGAACTCCAGGTCCGATCCGGGCACAAGGCGCATCCAGAGGTCGGCGAGGTTGCCCGCGACGGTGATCTCGCTGACCGGATAGGCCCGCTCGCCGTTCTCGAACCAGTAGCCGGACACCCCGGCGGACCAGTCGCCGGTATTCGCGTTCAGCGACGGGCCGAACATGCTGGTGACGACCAGACCGGCCCCCGCCTGGCCCATCAGACCCTGCAGGTCGACGTCGCCAGGGCTGAGGTGCAGGTTGTGGGTCTGCACGCCCGCCGGGCCGACGAGGCCTCTTGAGGCGTGACCGGTGGTCTTCAGGCCCAGTTGGGCGGCTGCCGATGAGTTCAGCAGCCAGGTGGTCAGGACGCCGTCGTCGACCAGGTTGCGGCGCTCGACCGGCGAGCCTTCGTCGTCGAACGGGGTGGAGGCCATGCCCCGGATGCGGAACGGGTCGTCGATCAGGCTGAGGCCCCTGGGCAGAACCTGTTCGCCCATCCGGTCCTTCAGGAAGGACTGGCCGCGCGCGATCGAGGGGCCGGAGATGGCGCCCAGCAGGGGCGACAACACCTGGGCGGCGACGCGGCGCTCGAAGATCACCGGTGCGGTGGTCGAGGCGATCTTGCGCGGGCCGATCTTCTCGACCGCACGGCGGCCGGCCTCGGCGCCGATGCCGTCGGGGCCGGGCAGGTCGGCGAGCCAGCGGGTGGAACGGCTCTCGCCGCCGCGCTCCATGGCTCCGTCCTTCTCGGCGATGACACCGACGCCGAGCGAGAAACCGGTCGCGGCATAGGCGCCGTCGAAACCTTCGGAGGTGACCAGGCGCCAGCGGCTGGAAGCCGTGCTGGCGTGGCCGCCTTCGGACCTGGAGACGCCGGGGACGGCGAGGGCGACGGCCTCGGCTTCACGGGCGACCTGTTCCAGTTCGGCGGCGGTGCGCTCTGACGGATCCGACAGCTGCAGGTCCGGGAAGGGGCCTCGGGCCAGTCCGGCGACGGGGACAAGGGCGGCCCAGGGGTCTTCCGGGGCCAGCCGGGCCATGGCGACGGCGCGCTCTATCAGGCGGGCGCGAGTCGCGGCGCTGAGGTCCGAGGCAGAGACGGTCGCCTGACGCCGGCCGATGAAGACCCGCAGGCCCAGGTCGCGGCTCTCCTCGCGCTCCACATCCTCGAGGGCGCCGTTGCGGACGCCGACGGAGAGGGAGGCGCGTTCGGCGGTGGCGGCCTCGGCGGCGTCGGCCCCGGCCCGAAGGGCGGCGGCGACGACGTCTCGGAGGAGGTCGGTAGCGGAAAGGCTGTCAGGCATGGCCCGATATGGCGAACCCGGACCGCCCCCGCAACGGGCCTAGAAGGGCTGGCCGTGAATGAAGGCGTGGACGATCAGCATTCCGGCCGCCGTGATCAGGGACAGGAAGGTAAGCACCATGCCCGCGAGACGGCCGGGTGTAGGTTTGTCGGCGGCAAGGCCCGTGGCGTGCAGCAGTCGGCCCAGGAACAGGGCTCCGCCAACGGCGTGGACGGCGTAGGCCGGCAGGCCGAGCAGTGTCAGGAGGGCGAGCGCTCCGATCCCGACCGGAATGTATTCGGCTGCGTTGCCGAAGACCCGGCAGGCGAGGGCTACAGCCGGATTGCCGCCGTCGCCAAGAACCACCCGATGCTTCTGACGCGCCATGATCACCTGAACTGACAGGATCACGAGCAACAGGATCATCAGGCCGCTCCAGAGAGCGGCGGCTTGTGCGGCGGTCATATCAGGCATGGCTTCTAGTCCTCCCGTCCGACCGGATAGAGTCGGTAGCGGTCATCATAGAACGGGGTTCGCTCGTAGAACCACGCCAATCTGGCGTCGCCATTGGCGGCGAAGGCGGGCTCGGCGGCGACCTTGGCCTCGAACTCTGCCTTCAGCGCCGGATCGGCGGCGATCATGGCCTCGGCCAGGGGCGCGATGGCGTAGCCCTCGATATATTCGACGCGACTGAGGATTTCCGGGAAGAGGCCCCAGGCGAAGAAGCTCTCGCTCGACTGGGGCTCCAGCAGCAGGACGGCGATGTCGCCCAGCGGCTGGTCCGTCGGCACCCGGACCGAGCCGGGGGCGAAGGTCCAGTCGCGACGCTCGGGCGTGACCTCGGTGACGGTCGCCTGGACATGGCCTTCGTTGGGTCGGGGCGCGAGGATCGGGTTGTCGAGGTGCAGCATCTCGACCGATACGGTGCGAGGCGCGTTGAGCGTCTCCATGGTCAGGCCGTGGATACGCAGCCGCTCGATCAGGTCGGTGCGATAGGCAGGGACCCAGTAGGCCGTCGGGCGATGCAGGCGGATGCCGGGGCGTGAGCCGTAGTAGGGCAGCTGCCACAACTCGGGGTCCGGGCGGCCCAGCCAGCGAACCTCCTGGCGACCGGAGGCCGGGCTGTCCCAGGTTTCGTAGAGCACGCCCTTGAACGCGCGGGTCTGGTGCGGAACCGGGTCGGATTCGAAGTTCGCCAGGACCTCGGCGGGACGCAGCGCGCGGTCGGCGGCGATGGCGGTCCGCAGGGGCGTGACGTTGTCGGCGAGCAGGCGCAGGCTGGCCTCGAGGAAGACGTAGGTCCCCAGGACACGCTGCTCGTAAGGCTTCAGACTGTGGTTCTCGATCAGGATGGTCGGGACGTGGGCCGCGTCGCCCCAGCCGTTCGAAAACCGTTCGCCCAGACCGCCGTCGTTCAGGCCGGCGCGCGGGTTCTGGTCGTCGATGCCGAAGACCAGCGGGCCGGGGATATGGCCCTGGTCCTCGAGCGCGGCGTTCATGGCGGGCTTGAACACGGTGTCGAGCCAGCGGGCGCTGGAGGGCGAGCGACTGAAGGCGTCGAACTCGCCGTTGAACCCGTAGGTGACGTCGTACTGGTAATCCATCCCGTCGGTGACGTGGATGTCGAGATAGAGGTCGGGTCTCACCGCGTTGATGAAGGTCCGCAGGGCCCGCATCTCCGGCTGGTCCAGCTTCAGGAAGTCGCGGTTGAGGTTCTGGTTGGTGCCCGTGTTGCGCCAGCCCTGGATGCGGGGCCCGCGCTGGTTCGGGCGGCTGTAGGGTGAGGCGCGCTCGTGGCCGTCGACCGACAGGATGGGGATCAGGACCAGGTTGGCGCGGTCGAGCAGGTCGCCCTTTGCCCCGAAGGCGATGTCGCGCAGCAGCATCATGCCCGCGTCCTTGCCGTCGATCTCTCCGGGATGGATGCCGGCCTGGGCCAGCAGGACGGGCTTCGACGGATCGAGGGTCGCGCCGTCTCTGGAGGCGATCACGGCGTAGATCGGCCGGCCCTCCGGCGAGACGCCGAACTGTTCGATGCGAATCAGGTCGGACGCCGCGTCCAGCCGGTCGAACCAGGCGCGGGTGGCTGCGTAGCCGGGGCTCAAGTTGTGCGCCGGATCGCGCTCGAAATCGGTGATCCAGGGGTTGGAGGCCTCGGCGATCAGCGCCCGGCTGGCGCCGTCCCACGCCAGGGCGGGCGGCAGGAAGGGCTGGTCCCAGGGGGCGGTATTGGGTCGTGACTGGGACATGGCGGGACTCGACGCGAGGACCGCGAGGGCGGTCAGGATGAGGACGGTGCGCATGGGTCGTTTCATCTGCTCCGAGGTCGTTTCTGGCAAGCCGTCATCCGGTCGGCAGCGACCATCCGCCGGCCGCGATCAGGGCCACGCCTGACCGCGCCACATTGAACATGCTGTAGGCGACCAGGACGATCAGGGCGCCGACGGCGACGCGACGCCAGGGTGCGAAGGCCGCCGTCGCTGTCCCCAGGCTGAAGACAGCGAAGCCGATCCATAACCGCGGCGAGGACAGGGAGGCGAAGCCCGCATCCGCCAGCATGAGGCAGATGAAGATGGTCACGACGATCAGATTGGCCGCGAGGATGCAGGTGAAGATCAGGCGCCGATGCGCCCAGAAATGGGTGTCCAGATCGATCCGCTCCTCGACCCCTTCGGCCGTCACGCGCGGGAAGGTCACGCTGGCGGCGACGTAGAAGGTGGCGGCCACGACGAGGCCGACGAACAGCAGGGCCAGGTTGAAGGGCGCGCCGCGAAAGATGGTCCAGGCCTGGCTCCAGAAGGTCGCCACGTCCATGGCCACGAACAGGGCCAGCAGCGGCGTCAGCCAGCCGAAGCGCACCCGCTGACGCTCGTGCAGCACGCGCGAGAATCCGCCGACCAGTTCGGCCACCGACAGGCCGAGCAGCAGGCCGTAGAAGCTGAAGAAGAATTCAAACGCGCTCACCGAGTCCCCCGACCTTTGCAGGAGGGACGCTAGCGAAGGCGACGGGGGCGGTCACCCCCGTTCGACGATCAGCCGCGACGGTCGCGCTTGCGGGTGAGGCGGTCGATGGTCCCCTGTTCGTCCTCGAGCCGCTCGCGTAGGTCTTCCATGCTGGAGATCTGTTCCGGGGTCGGCGCGGCCAAGGCTTCCAGCGTCTCGATCTGCGACTGCAACGCGAAGACGGCTTCCTCGGCCTCGAACAGCCGGTCCTCCTCGCGCGCGGTGAGGGCGGGGCGGGGGGCCTCGCGAAGACGGCGGGTGTCGCCGCCGCGGCCGGCCAGAACCTGGGCCTCGGCGGTCGCGGGGATGGAGACGGCGATCGGTGCAGCAAAGGCGATGGCGAGTGCGACGGCGGCGAACTTCATGGGGCGCTCCGGAAGAGAAGCTGCGACGCTATCCACAGCATTGCGGCGCTGTCATGCGAAAAACGCAATGCAGACACATTTCGGGTGAGCCGCAGCCTGTGTGACGCAGCGACGCCACGGTCAGCGGAACAGACCGGTGATCACAGGTCCGACGATCCCGGTCCGCTTTGAGCACGGAAAGGCCCCCGTGGACCGGACGCTGGAGGCGCCCGGCCTGGTCCTGAAAGGCGGCGGCTTGGCCCGGCTGACGGCTAACGGCTGAGCGATTGCGGCGCCTGCGACGACGGGGACCCGGCTATTTCCAGATCGGCGTTCCGTCACCCGGCAATCCGAGCCGGTCCCACATATCCGAGACCCGCTCCACGACCTCGGCGTCCATGCGGATTTCCTCGCCCCATTCCCGCTTCGTTTCCGGCGGCCACTTGTCGGTGGCATCCAGCCCGATCTTGGAGCCCAGGCCGCTCTCCGGGCTGGCGAAGTCCAGATAGTCGATCGGGGTGTTCTCGATCAGGGTGATGTCGCGGGCCGGGTCCATCTTGGTGGCCATGGCCCACATGACCTGTTTCCAGTCGCGGGCATCGATGTCGTCGTCCACGACGATGACCCATTTTGTGTACATGAACTGTCGCAGATAGCTCCAGACGCCCAGCATCACCCGTTTGGCATGGCCGGGGTAGGCCTTCTTCATCGACACCACGGCGATGCGGTAGGAGCAGCCCTCGGGCGGCAGCCAGAAGTCGGTGATCTCCGGGAACTGGGCCCGCAGCAGGGGAATGAAGACCTCGTTGAGCGCCTCGCCCAGCACGCTGGGCTCGTCCGGCGGGCGGCCGGTGAAGGTGGTCAGATAGATGGGGTCGCGGCGCATGGTGATGGCGCTGACCTGGAACACCGGGAAGGTCTCGACCGAGTTGTAGTAGCCGGTGTGGTCGCCATAGGGGCCCTCGGGGGCGTGCTCGTTCAGCAGCACATGGCCCTCCAGGACGATCTCGGCCTGGGCCGGGACCATCAGGGGCACGGTCTTGCAGGCGACCAGCTCGGCCTTGGCCCCGCGCATCAGGCCGGCGAACTGGTATTCCGACAGGGTGTCGGGCACGGGGGTGACGGCGGCCAGGATGGTGCCGGGGTCGGCCCCCAGCACGACGGCGCAGGGCAGGGGCTCGGTCGGGCGGGCCTTTTTGTGGCGGGCGTAGTGCTGCGCCCCGCCGCGGTGGGCCAACCAGCGCATGATGGCGCGGTCCTTGCCCAATACCTGCATGCGGTAGATGCCGAGGTTGAAGTCGTCCTCGCGGTCGTCCGAGGGCCCCTTGGTGACCACCAGACCCCAGGTGATCAGGGGGGCCGGCTCACCGGGCCAGCAGGTCTGGATCGGCAGCTTGCCGAGGTCGATCTGGTCGCCCTTGAGGACGATGTCCTGGACGGGCGCGGACTTGACCACCTTCGGCCGCATGGCGAGCACCGACTGGGCCAGCGGCAGCATGTCCATGGCGTCGGACAGGCCCCGCGGCGGGGTGGGGTTCTTGAGGAAGGCCAGCAGTTCGCCGACCTCGCGCAGTTCGGCGGCGGTGGTCCGGGATTTCTTGTCCAGCGTGACCCCCATGGCCACGCGTTTCACCGTGCCGAACAGATTGGCCAGGGCCGGGATGGGGCTGATCGAGCCGTCGGGCATGACCGGCTTTTCGAACAGGACGGCCGGGCCGCCGTTCCTCAGCAGCCGGGTCTGGATCTCGGTCATCTCCAGCACGGTCGAGACCGGCTCGGACACGCGGACCAGTTCGCCGCAGGCCTCCAGCTGGGCCATGAAGTCGCGCAGGGATTTGTAGGCCATCGGTCGCTTTCGGCTGGGCGGTCAGGGCGCCTGCCTAGGACGGCGTGACGGAACTGTCACCCTTGCCAAGCGCGCTCAGTCCGCGGTCCATCGCCGCGACGATCAGGCCGAGAACCAGGAAGAAGGCCAGCAAGGCGGTGAAGTTCACGCCCGCCCGAGCCCAGCCGAGCGCGCCGATATCGATGAACCAGTAGGGATACCAGCCGACCAACTGGCCGTGGATCACCGTCCAGAGGCCGTAGAGCAGGGGGTAGGCGAGCCACTTCACCGGGTCGATCCAGCGGAGCCGCCCCTTGGGCACGAACAGCAGCCAGTCGAGCACGAAGGCGATCGGCATGACGGTGTGCAGCACCTGATTGACGTAGACCAGCAGACCCTGAGGGTTCCAGGTTGCGTCCAGCAGCGTGTGATAGATCAGGCCGACGACGGCGATATACATGGCCACGGCGGCGCGAACCCCTTCGCTGGCCGTCCAGCGGCCGATGCGGCTGTCGGGGAACAGGGCCGGGGCGGTCAGGGCCAGGGCGACCAGCACATTGGTCAGCACCGTGAAATAGCTGAAGAAGACGACCGTCGAGCCGAAGACGGACCGCGTCCCCGCGTCCAGCGACAGCGCGTACTGGGCGAGGAGCCCGACCCAGCCGACGAGGGCGAACAGGATGCGCCAGCCACGCGCCGCGCCGTGCATCCCCTGGAGCATCAGTAGGCCGGGGTGTCGGAGACCAGGGCCCACATCGGCAAGCGCAGGCGGTTGGTGGCGGCGGCAATCTGGAGCGAGGTCAGATGGGCGCGGCCGGCCTCGGCGCGGCGCTCTTCCTGGGGGGTGATCTTCAGGGCCTCGGCGACGGCATCGACATCTACGCCGCGCTGTTCGCGCCAGCGTTTCAGGCGGGCCCCGATTGCTGCGTCACCCGGATCGATGCCGGGGAAACCGAGAACAGAGCCCATGGGTCGCCTCCTCGCGCGCCTATGCCGGCGTGTCCGGGCTCAATCCTTGTCCCATTTGAAGTCCTTGTCGAGCCAGTCGCCGAGGCGGCCGTCGGGGCGGGCGAGGGCGTGGATGCGGGCCATCTCCTCGTCGGCGAGCTCGAAATCCCAAATGTCGAAATTCTCGGCGGCGCGCTCGGGCTTCAGCGTGCGCGGGATGGCGATGACGCCCTGCTGGATCAGCCAGCGCAGAGTGACCTGGCCGTTGGTTTTGCCGTGGGCGCGCGCGATCTCGCCGATGACAGGATCACCGGCGATCTTGCCCTGGGCCAGGGGCGACCAGGCGGTGATGGAGGAGCCGAGCTCGCTGGCCGTGGCGCGCAGGGTCTTCAGCGACAGATAGGGATGGTACTCGACCTGGTTGGTGACCAGGCGGGCCTGCGACAGGTCTTGCGCCCGGCGGAACTCGGCGGAGGGGAAGTTCGACAGACCGATCGAACGGGTCAGGCCATTCGCCTTGGCCTCGTTCAGGGCACCCAGGGTCTCGGCGAAGGTCGGCGTCGTCCTGGGCCAGTGGAGCAGCAGCAGGTCGGGGGCAAAGCCCAAGCTGTTCGCCGATTCTTCGGCCTGGCGCAGCAGGGCGTCGTGCTCGAAGTGCTCGACCCAGATCTTGGTGGTCAGCCAGATGTCTTCGCGAGCGACCACGCCTGTTTCGATCGCGTCCCGGATGCCGTCGCCCACGGCGGCCTCGTTCTTGTAGATCCAGGCCGTGTCGATGTGGCGATAGCCGATGCGCAGAGCCTCGGCGACCATCCGCCGCGCGTCGGCGGGCTCGAGCTGCCAGGTGCCGAATCCGAGCTGGGGGATGGCGTGGCCGTCGACGGTCAGGGACAATTGTTCGGACATCGGGCGGCTCCGGCCAGGGTTCGCGGGAGGCTGGATATGGGTGGGCGACGCTCCAGCGCCAGCTATCGGCAGGCCAGCCAGTCGGAAATCTCGTCCCAAAGCGGCTCCATCCCCCGCCTGAACGCGCCCTCGTGGGCGATGCGGGCAACGCCATAGTCGGCCGGTTCGCGAACGATGAGCTCGCCGGGCGCGTTCGGATAGACCTCCAGCAGTCGCGGCGCTGTCTTGCGATTGGCGATGGGGTCGTCGGTGAAGATCCAGGACCGGATCGGCACCGTGACCTCGGCGAAATGGTTGGGCTGCAACGCCTTGCCGAGCCGATCCGCGAAATAGAGCGGGTCATGGCACCAGCGCCGCCAGGGCAGGAAGACTCCGCGCGGCAGGTCGGCGCCGCGCCACAGCTTGCCGCCCTTGATGTAGCCGTGGCGCGCCAGGCTCCACGGGCCATAGATCCACCAGAAGAAGATCTCGATCGGATTGTAGCTGCGGAAATGGTCGACCCAGTACCCCGAGCCGACGGCGACGAAGGCGTGGCGCTCGATCTTTGCGTGGTTCGGCATGAAGCCGGCGAAATGCCCGCCGACACTATGGCCGACATGGGCGACCGCCAGGTCAGGAAAGGCGGTGACCAGCGTGTCCAGGGCGGCCGGCATGTCGAGACGACCCCAGTCCTCATAGGTCATCTGCATGGCCGCGAGATCGTCCGGACGCGACGCGCCGATCCCCCGCATGTCGTAGATCAGGACCGCGGCGCCGCTCCCAGCCAGATGGCGGGCGAACCGTTCGTAGAACCCCATCGGAAAACCGGTGCCCGAGGTGACGAGCACCGCATGGGAGGGATTCGCCGGCGCGACCAGCCTGAGCGCCAGCCGATAGCCGTCCGCCGCCTCGGCCGTCAGATCGCGGGTGACTAATTCGGGGGTGTCCACGGCCGGTCCGTCCTGTTTGGAAACGAACCTGGCATGGTGACGTCGCGTCAGGTCAAGCGACGTGTGCGTAGGTCTTCGGCACGATCTTCAGCCGGCGCGCCTCGAGCGTCTTGCGGAGCCAGACCGGATCCACCGACGTCAGCCGGGCAAGGACGATGGGATAGCCGCGATCGTGGTCGGTGATGTGGAAGGTCGCGGGCTCGGCGTCCATCAGCATGTCGGGATGGTCCTCGCTGTCGTCCTCCGACCCCAGCCGCAGATGGCGCAGATGAAAAAGGCCGCGTCCCTTGCGAGACGCGGCCCTGATCGGTTTGAAAAGGCGTTAGGCCTATTCGATGTCTTCGTTCAGCAGGCCGACCTTGTAGAAGCCGTTCTTCTGCAGGTCATTCATGACTTCCATGAAGGCGTTGTAGCGGACTTCCGGCTCGGCGCGGACGAACACGCGCTCCTCCTGGCAGGCCGGCGAGCCGCCGCCCAGGGCGGCGCAGACGTCCACGGCCAGGGTTTCGATCGTGGTCTGCTGCTCGGCGATGAAGATCGAGCCCGTGTCCTGGATCGTAATGTAGACCGGTTCCTTGGGCTCTTCGCCGGTCGGCGGCGTCGCCGGCGGCAGGTCGAGGCGGATGGAGACGGTGGCGAGAGGTGCGGCGACCATGAAGATGATCAGCAGCACCAGCATGATGTCGACGAACGGCGTGACGTTGATGTCCGCGTTCTGGGAGATGGTCTTGCCACCTTGTCCGGCGGGACCTGCGAGCTTGGAGCCCATGCGTTGTTTCTCCATGGAGGCTCGGCCAGCGGGGCGCGAGCGACGCGTTACGGTTCGGACGGTTTCTTGGCGTCTGCCGCGAGGCTTGTAAAGCGGTCTCGGAAGGAAGTCGGTTCCTTGGGCGCGGTTTTCGCCCGAACGGGGAGAAATCCTCCTCCGCCGTGGGCGAAGGAGGATTTATCGATCAGCCCTTGGCCAGCTTCAGGAAGCGTTCGATCAAGGCCGGGTCCGACTTGAAGGCCCCCGTGAAGCGGGTTGTGATGGTCGAGACATGGCGGTGATGCACGCCGCGGGTCGTCATGCACTGGTGCTCGGCGTCGATCAGGACAGCGACGCCGGCGGGATTGAGGTTGTCCTCAAGCGCCTTGGCGATCTCCTGGGTCAGGGTCTCCTGCGTCTGCAGACGCTTGGAGAAGATCTCGACCACGCGGGCGATCTTTGAGATGCCCACGACCTTCTCGGTCGGCAGATAGGCGACATAGGCCTTGCCGAGGAAGGGGGCCATGTGGTGCTCGCAGTGGCTCTCGACCTCGATCTCGCGCAGCAGCACCATGTCGTCATAGCCCTGCACGTCCTCGAACGTGCGGCTCAGCTCCTTGGCCGGATCGGCCGCATAGCCCTCGAACCATTCGCCATAGGCGTCCACCACCCGTTTGGGCGTGTCCAGCAGGCCTTCCCGATCCGGATTGTCACCCGACCATGCGATCAGGGTGCGCACGGCGGCCAGGGCCTCCTCGCGGGTCGGGCGGGACAGATGATCGTTGCCGACGAGGGTCGGCCTGGAGGCGTTGGCGTCCATGAAGTGTTTTCTAAGCGACCAGTAGCGCCGGAACGAAGGTTCCGGATTGACGCGCGTCGCTCTCCCTATTCGTAACCACGGCTGTTCGCCGGGACCAGTCGGCTATATGGGACGCGCGCACCGTCCCGCAAGAAAACGAACTGCAACGCTTCAAAATGACGCTTTTCCTTCACGATACCCTCAAACGCGAGAAGCGGGTTTTTGTCCCGCGCGACCCGGAACGGGTGACTCTCTATGTCTGCGGTCCGACGGTTTACGACTACGCCCACATCGGCAACGCCCGCCCGCCCGTGGTGTTCGACGTCCTCGTCCGGCTGCTGCGGCGCGAATACGGGGCCGAGAGCGTAATCTACGCTCGCAACGTCACCGACGTGGACGACAATATCAACCAGAAGGCCGCCAAAGAGGGCGTGCCGATCGGCGAGGTCACGGCCCGCTACGAGGCCGCCTATCTGGCCGATATGGCCCTGCTCAACGTGTCGCCGCCGGACATCGCGCCCCACGTTACCGACCATATGGACGCGATCATCAAACAGATCGGCGAGATCGTGGACGCAGGCTGCGGCTATGCGGCCGAGGGCCATGTGCTGTTCGACGTGTCCTCCTATCCGGCCTACGGCGCGCTGTCGGGGCGGAACCTGGACGACATGATCGCCGGCGCCCGGGTCGAGGTCGCGCCTTACAAGAAGAACCCGCACGACTTCGTGCTGTGGAAGCCAGCCAAGGCCGATGAGCCCTCGTGGCCGAGCCCGTGGGGCGAGGGGCGTCCAGGCTGGCACATCGAATGCTCGGCCATGATCGAGAAGACCCTTGGCCTGCCGATCGACATCCACGGCGGCGGCATCGACCTGGTCTTCCCCCACCATGAGAACGAGATCGCCCAGGGCGTCTGCGCCCACGGTCACGCGCATGGCGAGGCCTCGCACGAGGAGTACAGCCGTTACTGGATGCACAACGGCTTCCTGACCGTCGATGCCGAGAAGATGTCCAAATCGGTCGGCAACGTCCTGTTGCTGCACGACCTGGTGCAGGCGATCCCGGGCGAGGTGGTGCGCTGGGCGCTTCTGTCGGCCCACTATCGTCAGCCGCTGGACTGGAACCAGTCGCTGCTGGATCAGTCGCGCAAGAACCTGGACCGGCTGTACGGGGCCCTGCGTCGCGCCGGGGCGATCGCGCCGCTGGGCGACATGCCGTCGCCGGAGTTCCTCGAAGCCATCTGCGACGACCTCAACACGCCCGGCGCCATGGCGACGATGTTCGCCCTGTCCAGCGAGATCGAGCGGGCCATGACGGCGGGGGATCACCACGCGGTGGGGATCGCCAAGGCCGAACTGGTCGCCTGCGGCCGGATCATGGGCGTGCTCCTGTCCAGCCCGGACCAGTGGTTCGAAGGCGGGGCGGACGAGTCGCTGAAGGCCGAGGTCGAGGGGCTGCTGGCCGAACGGGTCACCGCACGCGCCGAAAAGAACTGGCCCGAGGCGGACCGCATCCGCGACCGGCTGACGGCGCTGAACGTCGTGGTGATGGACGGTCCGACCGGTGCGACCTGGCGGCTGAAGGAGTAGCGGGTTTCCTTCTTCCGCAAGGGGAGAAGGGAATCACAGCCGCCTGAACGCCGCTCCGTTCGCGTCGAACAGGTGCGCGCGCGCCGGGTCGATGTGCAGCGTCAATGCCTCGCCGACCGCAGGACGGATGTCGCCGGACAGTTGCACCGTCAGGGTCTCGGGCGCACCGGCCTGAGAGACATAGGCATAGGTGGCGTTGCCCAGGGTCTCGACGAAGGCGGCCTTGACCCGGATCGCGTCGCCGGGGCCTGACAGCGTCAGATGCTCCGGTCGCACGCCCAGCATGACCGACTGACCCGCCCTGGCCGAAGCACCGTCGACGCTCACGCGAATGGTCTCGCCTGCGACGGTGCGCACGACGGCGCCTGCCGCCGACGCGTCGACCACCTCGGCCGGGATCAGGTTCATCTTCGGGCTGCCGATGAACTCGGCGACGAAGCGGGTGCGGGGGTGTTCGTAGAGCTCCATCGGCGCGCCGACCTGTTCGATCACCCCGCCGTTCAGGACCACGATCCGGTCGGCCAGGGTCATGGCCTCGACCTGGTCGTGGGTGACATAGATCATGGTCGTCCTGAGCCGCTCGTGCAGGGAGGCGAACTCGTAGCGCATGCGCACGCGTAACGCGGCGTCGAGGTTGGACAGCGGCTCGTCGAACAGGAAGACCTGGGGCTCGCGCACGATGGCGCGGCCGATGGCGACGCGCTGGCGCTGGCCGCCGGACAGGGCCCTGGGCTTGCGGTCCAGCAGGTCGACGATGTTCAGGGTTTCGGCCGCGGCCATGACCCGGCGCTCGATCTCGGCCTTGTCCGTCTTCGCCAGGCTGAGACCGAAGGCCATGTTCTGGCGCACGCTCATGTGCGGATAGAGGGCGTAGGACTGGAACACCATGGCGATGCCCCGGTCGGACGGCGACAGGGCGTTGACCCCCCGCCCGCCGATCGAGACCTCGCCCGCGTCGGCCTCTTCCAGACCGGCGATGACGCGCAGCAGGGTCGACTTTCCGCAGCCGGACGGACCCACGAAGACCACGAACTCGCCGTCGGCGATGGTCAGGTCGACACCCTTCAGAACCTCCGTCGCGCCGAAGCTCTTGCGAATGCCGCTTAGTGCGACGTCGGCCATGCGCGTTTCCTGTCCCCGGGGTCGTCTCTTGCCAGGACTGTAAGCGGTTACGCCGAGGCGCCCAATCACTTTCGTCTTTCTCCCTCCCACTCGGGGGAGGGTGGTCGGAGCGTAGCGAAGACCGGGTGGGGCGGGCCGGGCGATCCACACACCCCGCATAGAAAAGGCGGCTCGTCGCCGAGCCGCCCCCACCCCGTCGCTGCGCGACGACCCTCCCCCGAGGGGGGAGGGAGATCCTTTACCCGTTCGGCTTCTTCTTGCCCTTGAAGGGCTTCTTCTCGCCGGCCGGCTTGCCGTGCGCGTCCCTGGCGGCCCAGGGACGGTCGCCGCCCTTGGGCTTGCCCTTCCACGGCTTGTCCCCGGGCGCGGCCGGAGCGGCGTCGGAGGCGGGCGCCCAGGCGGTCTTGGGACGATCGGCATGGGGCTTCTTCACCCACGGCTTCTTGCCCTCGGGCGTCGGTGCATCCGATGTGCGCTTGACCCATTTGGGCCGTTCACCGTCGGCGGCGGCGGCCGGAGCCGTCTCGCGCTTGACCCAGGGCTTCTTCTCGCCGGCCGGCTTGTCCTCGCGCGGCTTCCAGGCGGGCTTGTCGCCATCCTCGCGGGGCTTCCACGCCGGCTTGTCCGCACGCGGGGCGCGATCGCCGCCCTCGGTCTTGTTGGCCCAGGGCTTCCGCTCCGGACGATCACCCTCATCGCCGGCGGGCTTCTTGTCCCAGCGGCTGGCGGGACGTTCCTTCGGACCCGGAGCCACGGCGTCGTTGACGGTCACGCCGTCCTCGGTCCCGGCCGCGATGGCGGCGCGGAACTTGGCTTCGGCCGCCGTGGTGATCTCGAACTTGGTCTCGCGGTCGAAGATCTTGATCGAGCCGATGTCGCCCTTGGTCACGTGGCCAAGGCGGCACAGGGTCGGCAACAGCCATTTCGGATCGGCGTTCTTGTCGCGACCGATGTTGATGCGGAACCAGACCATGTCGCCGCCTCGGGCGAAGTCGCGAAGCGGGCCGTCGGCCTGGCCGCGATCGTTCACGCCGCTGACCTGGGCGCGCTTCATGCGCTCGTCGTCATAGACCTCTTCCGGGGCCGGCAGCTTCTGGCGATAGAGACGGATCAGGGAGGCGGCGACCTGTTCGGGCGTGGTGCGCTCGAGCAGCAGACGACCCAGCTCCAGGGCTTCCTCGTCCTCGACCGGCGCGGTCAGGGCGGGATCAGCCAGCAGGCGTTCGCGGTCCTTCTCCAGGATCATCTCGGCCGACGGCGGGCCCGACCACTCGGCGACGATTGAGGCCGATTGCAGCATCAGCTCCACCTTGCGGCGGCGCGTATAGGAGACCAGCAGGACGGAAACGCCCTTCTTGCCCGCGCGGCCTGTCCGGCCCGAACGGTGCAGCAGGCCGGCCTTGTTGACCGGGATCTCGGCGTGGATGACCAGGCCCAGGTCGGGCAGGTCCAGACCGCGCGCGGCGACGTCGGTGGCGACGCAGACGCGGGCGTGGCCGTCACGCAGGGCCTGCAGGGCTTCGGAGCGCTGGCTCTGGGTCAGTTCGCCCGACAGGCCGACGACGGAGAAGCCGCGTTCGCGCAATGAAGAGGTCAGATGCTTCACCCGCTCGCGGGTGTTGGCGAACACCAGGGCGCCGGGGGCCTCGAAATAGCGCAGCACATTGACGACGCCGAGTTCAATCTCGTTCGGGGCGACGCGGATGGCCTTGTACTCGATGTCGGCGTGCGACTTGTTGCCGGCGACCGTGTCGATGCGCACGGCGTCACGCTGATAGGTCTTGGCCAGCTGGACGATGTCGCGGGCGAGGGTGGCCGAGAACAGCAGCGTCCGGCGCTCGGGCGGCGCGGCGTCGAGAATGAAGGTCAGGTCTTCCTGGAAGCCCATGTCCAGCATCTCGTCGGCTTCATCCAGCACGACGGCGCGGGCTTCCGACAGGTCGAGGGCGCCGCGTTCCAGGTGGTCGCGCAAACGGCCGGGCGTGCCGACGACGATGTGAGCGCCGCGCTCCAGCGCCCGACGCTCGACCTTGGGATCCATGCCGCCGACGCAGGAGACGATGCGCGCCCCGGTCTGGGCATACAGCCACTGCAGCTCGTTGGAGACCTGCTGGGCCAGTTCGCGGGTCGGGGCGATGACGAGGGCCAGCGGATTGCCGAAGTCGGTGAACTTCTCGGCGTCGCCGAGCAGGGTCGGGGCCAGGGCCAGGCCGAAGGCCACGGTCTTGCCCGAGCCGGTCTGGGCCGAGACCAGCAGATCGCGTCCGGTTCCGTCTTCGGCCTGGGACGCCTCCAGCACGGCGGATTGCACCGGGGTCGGCTCGGCATAGCCGCGTTCGGACAGGGCGCGGTCGAGCGCAGGATGACTGGCGGGGAAGGGCATGGCGGTTCCGTAGGGCGCCGGGCCTGAATTGGCGAGCGGCGCGGGGCGTTCGTAGGCAGCGAGAAATCAAGCAGGGGCGAGATTTCGCGGGGCAGGGCCTTTGGTCCCCGATCAAGGCCGAATGAGGGTGATGCGGCGAGATCGTGTCGGAATCTGACCCTCGTTCCGCGAGCCAGTGACACCGGGGCCGACAGGGGGCAATGTCCGCCGGTCTTTCGGGGGTTAGAATCGTCATGCGCAACGTCCTGTTTTCCACCGCTCTTTCGCTGTCGCTGGCGGCCGCCCCGCTGCTGACGGGACCGGCGATCGCCCAACAGCGACTACAGCCGGGCGGATCGGTCCAGGGCGACCTGTCGCGCGGCGACGACCAGCTCGATTCCGGCGAGTTCGTCGATGTCTACGAGGTTCAGGGCCGGGCGGGTCAGCCGCTGTCGGTGGTCATGCGCTCCGACGATTTCGACGCCTATCTGATGGTCCGCGGCCCGGGCGACTTCGAGGAAGACAACGACGACTCGGGCGACGACGGCACCAATGCGGGCCTCGACCTGCGCCTGCCCGCCGACGGGACCTATCGCATCACGGCCACGAGCTATGAGCCGGGCGAAAGCGGCCGCTATACCCTGTCGATGAGCGGCGCTGGAGCGGGTGCGCGCGCCCAGGCGACCGGCGGCGGTCGAGGCCCCCAGAACGCGGGCGGCGGCATGCTGCAGCCCGGCCGTGGCGCATCAGGCGCCCTGGCCCAGGGTGACCGCAGGCTGGAAGCCGGGGAGTTCGCAGACGACTGGGAACTGCAGGTCCGGCGCGGCGAGACCTACACCGTCAGTCTCGATGCCGGCGATTTCGACGCCTATCTGATGGTGCGGGGACCGGGCGGCCTCAGCGAGGACATTGACGACGATCCGGGCCAGCGCGGCGGCCGCAACAGCCGCCTGACCTTCACAGCCGTCGCCGACGGCACGGTGGAGATTTCGGCGACCAGCTTCGGCCCCGACGAGACGGGCCGCTACCAGATCCTGGCCGAACAGGGCGGACGCGCGCCCTATGCCGGGGGCGGCCGTCAGCCTCAGCCGACCTATCAACCGCCGTCGCGTCAGGCGGACGGCGTGATCCAGCTGGGCCAGACGATCAACGGGGCCCTCGGGCAGGGCGATCGCCAGCTGAACAGCGGCGAATACATCAACACCTACACCCTGCGCGGCCGTCGTGGTCAGCAACTGGACCTGCGCCTGTCGTCCCAGGCCTTCGACCCGTACATTGCCATCGAGGGACCGGGCCTGTCGGAGTTCAACGACGACGATCCGGACGCCGACGGCAGCCGCGACAGCCGCCTGTTCGTGACCCTGCCGCAGGACGGCGACTACCAGATCACGGCGACCAGCTACGAAGCCGGCGAACAGGGCTCGTATCGTCTGGCGGCCCTTCCGGCCGACGGCCGCGCGTCGCAGGGGCGTCCGCGTCAGGACTCCTACGTCGACGATCGCGGCCAGCGTCAGGACGTCGAGGGCGGTTCGATCTCCATCGGCGACACTGTCGGGGGCGCGCTTCAATCGGGCGACGAGCAGCTCGACAGCGGCGAATACGTCGACACCTTCACCTTCACCGGCCGGCGCGGCCAGCGGGTGGCGGCGGAGCTGACCTCCTCGGCGTTCGACGCCTACATCATCCTGACCACGCCCTCGGGCGAACAGCTGGACAACGATGACGGCGAGGACGGCACCAACAGCCGTCTGGACACGGTCATCCAGGAAGACGGCGAGTATCAGGTGATGGTCACCTCCTACGCCGCCGGCGAGACCGGGTCGTACCGGTTCTCGGTCGTTCCGAGCCAGGGATCGCCGCGCCAGGCGTCGGTCCAGGGCGGTCCGCGCGTGTTCGCCATCATGGTCGGTGTTTCGGACTATGGTGATGTCGCCAACGATCTTCCGTACACGGATGAAGACGCCGAGAAGCTGGCCGAGACGCTGCAGCGGGGCGGGGTGTTGAACCCCTCCAGCGTCGTGCTGACCAATGCCGAGGCCACCGTCGGCGGCGTGCGTCGCGCCTTCCAGGAGGTCTCTCGCCAGGCCGGACCGGACGACATGTTCCTGTTCTTCTTCTCCGGCCACGGCAGCCAGGAAGACACCCAGGCCAGCGCGGTGGAGCCGGACGGCCGCACCGAGTCCATCGTCCTGCGCGACGGCGAGATCACCGACCAGGAGATGGCCCAGCTGTTCGACGGGCTGAATACCCGCCTGTCGCTGCTGGTGCTCGACAGCTGCTTCTCCGGCGGCTTCGCCCGCAACGTGGTCGACCGCCCGGGCGTCATGGGCCTGTTCTCGTCCGAGGAGGACCTGACCAGCGCGGTGGCCGACAAGTTCGAGGCCGGCGGTTATCTGTCCCACTTCCTGCGCGCCGGTCTGGCCGGGGCGGGCGATGGGGACGGCGACGGCGCCGTGACGGCGGGCGAACTGGCCACCTATCTGCGCCGCCAGTTCGTCGCCGAGGTCGATAACGTCGAGGCCGAGACCATGGAAGGCCAGCGCAACTACCAGAATCTGGTCATCGACCGGGGCGGGGTGCAGGTGGACGACGTCGTCCTGCGCCTGGCCTCCAGCGGCTATAGCTCTGGTTCTCACTGAGCCTGTCCCGATTTTAGTAGGAGTAAAGCCAATGACCATCCTTCGCGCCGTCGCCGTGGCCGCCGTCGTTCTCGCCCTCGGAGCCTGCCAGCAGCAGGCGGCCAGGGCCCCGGCCATCCCCGAGACCCCGGTCGCCGAGGTGGTCAGCGGCGCGACCGGCGTGGATCAGGCGGTCGCCTGCATGGCCTATCTGGCCCTGAAGCAGGGGGCGCTGGAGGCCCTGACGCCTCCCGGCGACGTCACCGCCGTCCGCGCCGCGATGAACGACTGGGAAGGCCTGGCGCTGACGTCGATGACCCAGGACGAGGTGACCCAGTATTTCGCCAGCTCCTTCGCCGTCGAGGACGACGCCTCACCCGGGAAGATCGAGGTCACCTCGGCCTGGTGCCTGGCGAACAAGCCCGCCGCCTCCTGATACATGGGCCTCGCCTCGCGGGGCTCGTCTGGTGCATGAGGGGCGCATGAGCGCGACACCAGGTGACAGCCAGGGCCACTACGCGGAGCTGGAATACACTGCCGGCTACTACCACGAGCTGGGGCCGGCCCATCTGCGGTTCTGTGGCCTGATCGCGGGGGTCGATGTCGCCGTTCCAGAGGCGCCGACCTACCTCGAACTGGGCATGGGGCAGGGGGTGTCGCTGGCGGTTCACGCCGCCGCCAACCTTGGCGACTATTGGGGCGTCGACATCAATCCGGCCCATGTCGCGACTGCGCGGGAGCTGGCGGCCTCGTTCGACGGCGCCCTGCATCTGGACGCCCGGAGCTTCGAGGCCTTCGCGGCCCGGGACGACCTGCCGCGGTTCGACGTCATTACCCTGCACGGAGTTTGGAGCTGGGTTTCGGACGCCAGCCGGCGGGTCATCGTCGACCTGATCCGGGACCGGCTGAAGCCCGGAGGCGTCGTCTACTTGAGCTACAACTGCCAGCCGGGCTGGGCGTCACGGTCGCCGGTGCGCCACCTGCTGAAACTGGGCCATGCCGCGCGATCGGGCGGCGACGCCGAGGCCCGGATCGAAGCGGCGCTGGAGTTCATGGAGGATGTCGCCGCCGCCGACGGCCGCTTCTTCGCCGAGAATCGCCCCGCCGCCAGCCATGCCGCGTCCCTGCGCAAGGTCGGCGCGCAGTATCTCGGCCACGAGTATCTGAACGCCGACTGGCACGTCCCGTATTTCTCGGAGGTGGCCCAGGCCCTGGCAGAGGCGGACCTCGGCTTCGTCACCTCCGCCCGCCTGCTGGACCGGGTCAACGCCATCCATCTCGCGCCCGCCGGCGTCGCCCTGCTGGACCGGCAGAAGGATACGGTCCTGCGCGAGTCCGTCCGCGACTTCCTGGTCAACCAGCAGTTCCGCCCCGATGTCTTCGCCAAGGCCGCACGCACGCTGTCGCCTTCCGAACAGGCGGCGCGCCTCGACGCCCAGGCCTTCGTTCTCATCTGCGGGCTCGACGAGATCGACTTCCAGCTGACCGGCGCCCAGGGCGATGTCGTTCTGTCCGAAACGACCTACGGCCCCCTGGCCGTCGCCCTGGCGAACGACGACTTCCGCCCGAAGACCACCACCGCACTGATGGCGGCCTCGGGCGTCTCGGGGCTCCGACGCGGCGACGTCATCGCCGCCCTGATCAACCTCGTGGGCATGGGCGTGCTCAGGCCGGCCCAGGCCTTCACCCCCGAAATCCGCGCGCGATGCGACGCCTGCAATCGCCTCGTCCTTGACCGCGCGGTGACCGGGCCGCACCTGAAACATATGGCCTCGCCCGTGACCGGCGGCGGCATCCTGACGCCCCGGTCGGCCCAGCTGTTCCTGCGCGCCTGGCTCGCCGGCGCCCGCACGACGGACGAGATCGCCCTCTCGGTCTGGCAGGTGTTCGAGACCACGAACGAACGGGCCATGCGCAACGGCCACGAGGCGGCTACCCGCGAGGACAATCTGGCCGCACTCGCCGACATGGCGCGCCGCTTCCTCGACCAGACCGTGCCCCTCTATCGGGCCCTTGCGATCCTGTAGCCGATCAGTCCCACGACCCCGTCGGCGGCGCATAGGCGTCCATCGACTGCAGCAGGGTCGAGATCAGCCGCCGTTCTTCCTCGTCCAGCTCGGGGCGCCAGACGTCGAAGATCAGGACGATCCGCGTGCTGTCGCTGCGGTTCCAGGCCTCGTGTTCGATCGAGTCGTTGAACATCCAGGCCTTGCCTTTTTCCCAGGTGCGGGTCTGGTTGCCGACGCGGAACACACAGTTCGGCGGCACGATCAGCGGCAGGTGGCACAGCAGCCGGGTATTCACCACGCCGGTGTGAGGCGTGATGTGCGCGCCGGGTTTCAGCTGCGAAAAGTTGATCAGCGGCGAGCGGCCGTTCACGTGGCACAGGGGGGCTGCGTTCATCACCGCCATCGTGTCGCGGAAGCGGGCGACGTTCTCCGTCTCCCGGCCATCCTTCCACAGGTAGTAGGAACTCCAGTCCATGTTGTCGGTCAGTTTCGACGGCGCACGAATGATCATGTCATCCTTGGACTGGACGTAGGGCTCGAAGGCCTTGTCCTCGTCGATGACGTTCATGACTTCCGCAGCGACGGCATCCGTGGCGTCCTCGACCGCGTCCATCCACGGCGTCGCCTCGCGGGGATAGAACTCCACGTCCGGGAGACCCGGATAATAGAGAAAGCGTGGTTGCTGGACGTACAGCTTGCGGCGGCCGGTCAGGACCTCCAGGGCGTGGGTGAACCGCTCCGGCGCCTTGCCCTCGCGATAGCCGGCGTCGGCCAGTTCGGAGCGTACGAAGCCCTCCAGATCGGTCTTCAACTGTTCCCGTCGCGCCCTCGTTCGGGCCACGCCCGCGACGAGGTCCGGAGCCAGGGAGGGATGGCCGGCGGCCGCCGCCTCGACCAGCCCGAAATGCGCATTGGCCTCTCTGCGCTCGCCCTTGGCCGCCAGAGCCTCGGCCTTGACCAGCAGGGCTCGCAGCTGGCGCGGATCAAGCTGTAAAGCGCGGTTCGCCGCGTCCAGCGCCGCATCCGTCTCGTGCAGATTCCAGAGGGCGGTGGCGAGCAGGGCGTGGGCGCCGGCATCGGCCCGGCCCGTGGCCGTGGCCTCTTCCAGCCGCGCCCTGGCGGCGCGCCAGTCGCCGGCGCGGAACGCCGCCATCGCGGCTTCGAGAATGGGACGGTCGTGAGGAAGCCACTGCATGGCGCGTTCCTAGCGCGCGTCCGCCTTCGCCTCAATCACCGTCAGACGCAGCGCGGGATCGGACCCGGCTGCGGCGTCCGGTCGGGCAGGTCGACGAAGGCCTCGTGCACAGAGATGCGCCCCATCGATCCGGTCTTGAGGCATTCCTTGCAGCCCCTGGCGCCCGGGGTCACGGCGTTGACCGTCGTCAGGTGTCCGCAGCGGTCGCTCATGACACCGGTTTTCTTTCGCCGACGATCGTGGGGATCAGTTCCGACACGGTCGGGTGAACATGCACCGTGTGCTGCAGGGTGGACGCTCTGGCCCCTGATGCCATGGCGTTAACGACGGCATGGATCGCCTCGTCACCGCCGGGGCCGAGGATGGCGCCGCCCAGAATGGCCTGGGTGTCGGCATCGATGACGATCTTCATCAGCCCCCGCGTCTCGCCCTTCTCGATGGCGCGGCCGACCCGGGTCATGGGACGGACCCCGACCTCGATCCGGTGACCGGCCGCCAGCGCCTGAGCCTCTGTCAGCCCGACCCGACCCAGAGGCGGATCGACGTAGAGGGCGTAGGTGTCGATCCGGTCGGTCACCTTCCGGTTCGCGCCGGCCAGCAGGTTGTCGGCCACGATCTCGAAATCGTTGTAGGCGGTGTGGGTGAAGGCCCCGCGCCCGTTGCAGTCGCCCAGCGCCCAGATGCCGTCGACGGTCGTTCGCAGCTGGTCATCGACGGTGATGGCGCCCCGGGCATCGACAACGACCCCGGCCTTGTCGAGGTCCAGATCGTCGGTGTTGGGCCGCCGCCCGACGGCCAGCAGGACGTGGGTTCCCAGCACCTCCGGCTCGCTGTCGGTGCAGTCGACGCCGACGGCGATGCGGTCGCCGCGCGTGGCGAAGGTGAGGCATTCAGCCTTCAGCCGGAAGCGGACGCCCTCGGCCTCCAGCGCCGCCTGGATGGCCTCTGAGATGTCCGCATCCTCGCGCTGGATGATCTGCTCGCCCTTCTCGACGACAGTCACCTCGGAGCCGAAGCGCCGGAACATCTGGGCGAACTCCAGTCCGATATAGCTGCCGCCGACGACGACCAGATGCTCCGGCAGCTCGGTCAGTTGCAGGATCGTCGTGTTGGTCAGGACCGGAACGTCATGCACGCCCGGCATGTCGGGAATGACCGCCCGTCCGCCGAGGTTGAGGAAGATCCTGGGGGCGGTGATCCGCGACTCGCCGACCTGCATCTCTGTCGGCGACAGGAAGCGTGCGTGGCCTTCCAGCACGGTGCAGCCCTTCATCCCGTCAAGCCAGCCGCGGACGCCGCCACTGGCCGTGTCGACGACCTTGTCCTTCCGCGCCATCACCCTGGCGAAGTCGATCGAGACCGGGCCGGCGAGGACGCCGAAATCCCCGGCGCGGCGGGCGATGTGGGCGGCGTGGGCGCTGGCGACCAGGGTCTTGGTCGGCATGCAGCCGGTGTTGACGCAGGTGCCGCCGAACCGCCCGCGCTCGACCAGACAGACTGTCTGGCCCGCCGCGACCAGCCGTTCAGCCAACGGCGGCCCGGCCTGACCCGCGCCGACAATGATGGCGTCATAGGCTTTCATCGGGACCCTGTATCAGATCAGAGCGATAATCAGCACAGCCCCGCCGACCGCGACGACGTCCTCGATCAGGGCAGCGGGCAGATCGCGGCCGAACGCCGAGGTCAGCCGCGCCCGGGCCTCGGCCCCGCATAGGTCCCGATCACGACTGAGTCTGGACCTTGCCCTGATGTACGCGCCGGGCGAGGCTCATAGCGAACAGTGTTCGCTCACCGTATCGCTCGACAGCGGCGAACCGGAGGATCAGGGTCAAGGCCCAGTCGTTGAATGAGCGCCCCATGTCCGCACGCCTCCGCCTCGCCGTCCTCGCTGCCTGCGTCGTTTCCGCCTCGGCCGCCGTCGCCCAGGAAGGCCGGGTCGATCCGGAGCGGCTGAACGCGGCCGTCGCCGTGCTTGCCGGGGATGAGTTCGAAGGCCGCGCCCCGACCACGCCGGGCGAGGAGAAGTCGGTCACCTGGATCGCGGGACAGTTCCGGGCTCTGGGCCTCGAACCCGCCGGCGACGACGGGACGTATTTCCAGGCCGTGCCGATCAACCGCTTTGTTCAGGACGGACCGGCGGTGATCACCGCCAGGGCCGGCGGCGAGACGATCACGCTCCAGCGCGGGACCGACATCATCGCCAACAGCCACCGGCCCCAGGAGCACATCACCATCACCGAAGCGCCGGTGGTCTTCGTCGGCTACGGTGTGAACGCGCCCGAGCGCGGCTGGGATGACTTCAAGGGTGTCGATGTGCGCGGCAAGGTCGTGCTGATGCTGGTCAACGACCCGGACTTCGAGGTCGCCGGCGACAGCCCTACGGCCAACCGTTTCGACGGCCAGGGCATGACCTGGTACGGACGCTGGGTCTATAAATTCGAGGAGGCGGCCCGTCGCGGTGCGGCGGCCGTCTTCGTGATCCATGAGACGGCGGGCGCCGGCTATCCGTGGAACACTTTGCAGAACTCCTCCACCGCCCCCGGCCTGGACATCGTCCGCGCCGATCCGGAGCGCGAGCGGGTTCAGGCCCAGGGCTGGATCCAGCAGGCGCAGGCGGCCCGGTTGATGACGGCGGCGGGCCTCGACTATGCGACCTTGAAGACGGCGGCCCAGTCGTCGGACTTCCGGCCCGTGGCGCTGGACGGGGTGACGATGTCGCTCGATTTCGGCCAGACCTTCAGCCGCCTGACGACGCGCAATGTCGCCGCCCGCCTGCCCGGAACGACCCGTCCTGACGAGACCGTCATGTACGGGGCCCACTGGGACGCCTACGGCCGCGCGGTCGCCAATGCTGCCGGCGACGACATCTATAACGGCGCCGTGGACAACGCGACGGGCGTAGCGGCGGTGCTGGAACTGGCGCGGCTCTATGCGGAGGCGCCGCGCACCGACCGCTCTGTCCTGTTCGTCTCCTGGGCGGCGGAGGAGGCCGGGCTTCTGGGCGCCTACTACTATGCGGCGCATCCGCTGGTTCCGCTGGAGACCACGGTGGTCAACATCAACATGGACAGTTTGCTGCCCGGCCCGGCGTCGTCCGAGATCGTGGTCATTGGCTTCGGCAAGACCGACGCCCAGAACCGGCTCGCCGATCTGGCGTCGGAGGAGGGGCGGTCCCTGATCCCCGATCCGGCCCCCCAGGTCGGCGCCTTCTATCGCTCGGACCATTTCCCGCTGGCCAAGATGGGCGTCCCGGCCCTGTTCGCCGCGGCCGGCTTCACCGGCGCCTCGGACGCCAGCCGCGCCTATGTCCGCGACCGCTATCACCAGCCGACCGACGACTGGTCCTCAGACTGGTCGATGGACGGGGCGGCCCAGGATGTGCAGTTGCTTTACCGGGTCGGCCGGGGCCTCGCGAACGGCCGTGACTGGCCCGCCTGGACTTCGGGCAACGAGTTCGAAGCCGTGCGTCAGGCCACGGCGGCGTCTCGGGAGTAGGGGAGAATGGTGGATGCTGCAGGGATTGAACCTGCGACCCCCTCGGTGTGAACGAGGTGCTCTCCCGCTGAGCTAAGCATCCATCTCGGGCCCCGCAGGCAAGGCGCCAAAGCAGGGAGGCGCGGACATAGCCCGCTCCCCGATCAGAGGCAAGCCTCAGATGCCCGCCGCCCGCACGCCTTCCGGCGTCTCCGCGTCCGGGTCGCCCGGCAGCCAGGCGACGTGGCCGTCATAGATGCCCTCGTTGAGGATGCCTTCCTCCCTGGCCACCAGTACGGGGACCAGCATCTGGCCCGTGACGTTGGTCGCGGTGCGCATCATGTCGATGATCCGGTCGATGGCGACGATATAGCCGATGCCCTCCAGCGGCAGGCCCGCCGTCGACAGGGTCAGGGTCAGCATGACGATAGACGTGCCCGGCACGCCCGCTGTCCCCAGTGAGCCCAGAACCGCCGTCAGCCCGATCAGGACATACTGGGTGATCGACAACTCGATCTGGAAATACTGGGCGATGAAGATGGCCGCGATGGCCGGATAGATGGCGCCGCAGCCGTCCATCTTGACGTTGGCGCCCAGGGGCACGGCGAAGGCCGCGTAGGCCTGGGGCACGCCGAGCCGCTCGACCGTCTGACGCAGGGTGATGGGCAGGGTGCCGAGCGACGACGAGGTCGCGAAGGCCGTCTGCTGGGCCGCGAAGGCGCCGCGGAAGAAGCTGGTCGCCTTCAGCCCGTGCAGCTTCAGCAGGCCCGAATAGACGATCAGGATGTGGAACAGACAGGCCGCATAGATGGCGATGATGAACTTGCCGAGCGGCAGTAGCGCCTCCCAGCCATAACCGCCGACGACCGAGCCGATCAGGCCGAACACCCCGAACGGGGTCAGCTGGATGACCCAGCGGGTGATGCGGAAGATGATGGCGGCGCCTTCGTCGACGAACCGCCGCGCCGTCTGGGCCCGGTCGCCCAGCGCCACCAGCGCCGCCCCGACCAGCGCCGAGAAGAAGAGGATCTGCAGTACCTTCCCCTCGGCCAACGCCGCGAAGGGGTTGGTCGGGACGATGCCGATCAGCACGTCAAGCGGCGTCGGGATCTCCCGCGCGCGCACCTCGCCGAGCGGCAGGTCGGCCAGCCCCACGCCCGGATTGATCAGATGCCCGAAGGCGAACCCGACCAGAACGGCCAGCAGGGAGGTGATCGCAAACCACATTATGGTCCGCGCCCCCAGCCGGATCGCCCCCGCGCCTTCGCCGAGCCTGGCGATCGACGAGGCGATGGTGAACAGCACCAGGGGCGCCACCACCATGCGGATCAGGTTCAGGTAGATGTCGCCGATCGGCTGGAGCCAGACGGTCGCCTGTTCTCTCAGGATCAGACCGGCGACGATGCCCAGGGCGAACCCCGCCGCTGTGCGTTGCCACAGCGGGATGGCGAAGAATCTGGCGAACATACAGGCGGCTTTCGGGGAGGAGCCTCTCAAGATGTTGGCCGCAGCCCTGCGCCGCAACGCGATGGCGACCCAGGAATTCTGCAAAGAGGGTTAGAAAATCTCTTTCGTCATCCTGCGGCGAAGCGCAGCGGAGACCGGGGGACCCAGCGGCGCGCGAGAGCGCGAACCTGTCACGGACACTGCGGCTTCCGACATCGAGCCTGAAAAGATCGCCATCGGCGGCTCCCCCGGTCCGATCTCCGATCGGCCGGCGGATGACGATGCGTCCCCCGGTCTGCGCCGCTAGGCAGCGGCTTGCCGGAGGATGACGAAAGAAGAAGGTTCAGTGCGGCCCGTTCAGCGCCACATGCGCCGTCGAACAGCCCCCACGGCCCTCCGCCTCGCTCGGCCTTCGCCGCGTCCAGGGCGGCGCTAGCTGATCCGCTGGACCAGGGCTACGAACACGACGATGACCGTGCCGCTTAGCGCCACGCGATTGTGACGATGCAGGTAGGCGAGAACTTCTCCGAACACAGGCTTCTCCTTTTCGGGAGGAGAAGCTTGACAGTGAGGTCTGAAGATCGGGTTAGGCGCCCGCCAGGGCCCGCGTTACATAATGCTCCACCACGATCATATCGACGGCCTCCTCGATGTCCTCGAAGGCGTCGACGATGACGTCGGGCTCCAGATCCTCAATGGGCACGGGGGTGTAGCCGAAGCTCACGCCGATCGACGGGATGCCGGCGTCCTTCGCACAGTCGATGTCGGGCGCTGCGTCGCCGACCATGACGGCGCGGGTCGGGTCGCCGCCGACGGACCGGATCGCCTCGATCAGATGGGCGCCCGAGGGTTTGCGTTGGCTGACCCGGTCCGGGCCGACGATGGCGGCGAAATGCTTTGTCAGGTCGATCTTGCCCAGAAGCAGTTCCGAAAGGTCCGACCGCTTGTTGGTCACGACGATCAGGGTGGCGCCGCGCGCGGCCAGGGTCTCCAGGGTCTCGACCACGCCCTCAAACGGCCTGGAGTGGTCGGCGATGTGGTCGATGTAGTCGGCGATGAAGGCGTCGAACAGGGCGGGGTCGTTCGCCGCCTCGACGGGCGCTCCCGCCAGCTCGAAACCGTGGACCAGCAAGGCGCGCGCGCCGCCGCCGATCAGTTCCCTTGCGCTCTCCATCGGCGCGGGCGGCAGGCGTTTCAGGACCAGCATCCGGTTCAGCGTGCCGACCAGGTCCTCGTGCGTCTCGACCAGGGTGCCGTCGAGGTCAAAGGCCAGGGTCCAGCCTTCAAGGTCGCGTTCGATCATGGCCGTCTCCCGTCCGGCCCGCCGATGGGCTAGACCACGGCGCGTGACTAGACCCCGGACTGATTCATGACCACTCCCCATCCCAGAGCCGCCATCATTCTTGCCGCCGGCCAGGGCACGCGGATGAAGTCGCCCCTGCCCAAGGTGCTGCACCCCGTCGGCCATCGCGCCATGCTGGACCACGCCATCGATGCGGCCGAGGCCCTGCACTGCGAGCGGATCGTCGTCGTGGTCGGCGCCCACTCCCCGGAGGTCCGCGCCCATGTCGTGGCGCGTCTGGGCGAGGACGCCGTCGCGGTCCAGGACCCGCCCATGGGCACGGGCCACGCCGTCCGCGCCGCCGAGGCCGTGCTGGGCGACTTCATCGGTCAGGTCGTGGTCACCTATGGCGACGTGCCCCTGTTGCGCGCCGCCGACATCGAGGCGGTGTTCGAGACGCACGACGGCGTCACCGTGATCGGCTTCGAGGCCGCCGACCCCGGCGCCTATGGCCGTCTGGTCATGGACGGCGAAACTCTCGCCGCTATCACCGAGGCCAAGGAGGCGTCGCCTGAGGTTTTGGCCATAACCACTTGTAATTCTGGCGTCATGGCTGCCCCTGTGGGCCTGTTGTTCTCCCTGCTGGCCGAGGTCAGGAACGACAATGCCAAGGGCGAATACTACCTGACCGACGTGGTCGAACTGGCCCGCAAACGCGGCGAACCGACCCGGGTGACCATGGCGTCCGAGGACTCCGTCATGGGCGTCAACGCCCAGTCCGAACTGGCCGGGGCCGAGACCCTGTTCCAGAAGGTCCAGCGCGAGACCTTCCTCGCCGCCGGGGTCACCATGGCGGCGCCGGACACCGTCCACTTCGCCTGGGACACGGAAATCGGGGCCGGATCAATCATTGAGCCATTCGTCGTCTTCGGCCCCGGCGCCCGCGTCGCCGAGCGCGCCCGCATCCGCAGCTTCAGCCATATCGAGGGCGCCACGGTGGCGACCGGCGCCGAGGTCGGCCCCTACGCCCGCCTGCGGCCCGGCGCGGACCTGGGCGAGGGGGCCAAGGTCGGCAACTTCGTCGAGGTCAAGAATGTCCGCATGGAGCCTGGCGCCAAGGCCAACCACCTGTCCTATCTCGGCGACGGCTCGGTCGGGGCTGGCGCCAACATCGGCGCGGGCGTGATCTTCTGCAATTACGACGGGTACAACAAGGCGAAGACCACGGTGGGCGAGGGGGCCTTCGTCGGCTCGAACGCGTCTCTGGTCGCCCCGGTCACCATCGGCGCGGGCGCCATCGTCGGCTCGGGCTCGGTGATCGTCGAGGACGTGCCTGCCGAAGCCCTGGCCCTGGCGCGCGGACGTCAGGTCAACAAGGACGGCGCCGGCGCGGCCTTCCGCGACAAGGCGAAAGCGATCAGGGAGAGCAGATCATGATCCCTCTCCCGGCGGGAGAGGGCTTGAGGCTCGCAGAGCGCAGCGATGCGTTCAGCCGAAAGGGTGAGGGGTTCGCCCTCACCGGTTGGCCTCTACCCCTCACCCTTTCGCGCAAGACCGATCGCTGCGCTCTCGGGCGCTCAAGCCCTCTCCCCACGGGAGAGGGACGATGAGCGATCTGCAAAAACAGCGCGCCGGAGAAGCCGCCGCCCTGCGCGTCGAGGCCGGCATGGTCGTGGGCCTGGGCACCGGCTCCACCGCCGCCTGGTTCGTCAAGGCGCTGGCGGCGCGTGGCCTGACCGGCCTGCGCTGCGTCCCGACCTCGGAGAAGACCGCCGACCTGGCCCGGGAACTGGGCCTGCCGCTGGTCACGCTGGAGGATGTCTCCCGCATCGACCTGACCGTCGACGGCGCCGACGAGATCGGGCCCGGTCTGGCCCTGATCAAGGGCGGCGGCGCGGCCCTGCTGCGCGAGAAACTGGTGTGGGAGGCGTCCCGCCGCTGCATTGTCATCGCCGACGCGGCCAAGGTCGTGCCGGTTCTGGGCGCCTTTCCCCTGCCGATCGAGGTGGTCGCCTTCGGTCACAAGACGACGGGCAACCGCATCGCCGACGTCTTGATCGACCACGACATCCAGATGCCCGCCCGCCTGCGTCAGGCGGATCGCGGCGTGGTCCGCACCGACGGCGGCAACGTCATCTACGACGCCAGATGCCAGGCCATCCATGACCCGGTCCGTCTCGCTGACGACCTGAAGCTGATCACCGGCGTGGTCGAGCACGGCCTGTTCCTCGACCTCGCTGACGAGGCGATCATCGGCACGGACTCGGGCGTGGAGATCAGGCTGCCCTGACCGCCACGCCGCTCAGGTCCTACTGTTCGGCGCTGTTCAGCCGGGCATGGGCACGGTGGATCGACGAGGCGATCTCGCGATTGCTCGCCCGCGTGCTGCGCAGGGTGCGCCGGGCGTCATACAGGCCTTCGAGATAGGCGAGGTCCCACTGCGTCAGGCCTTCGGCGGTCTCAGGCGCATCGAACACGTTCAGCACAGAGGCGTAGGCGCTGGTGTCTGCTTCCGGATTGATCTGGGCGAATATGACCATCGAGACATAATCGGCCAGTTGCTGCGTCGAGACGTTGGCGACCTGATCCACGTCGACGACGACCACGGTCTGGATGATCTCATTGACGATCTGGGTCGTCAGCCGTGAGGCGAACCGGGTCGAAACGATGGGCGCATAGGTGATCGGCTTATCGCACTCCAGCCGGCAATCGCCCGGAAGGCGTACAGCGCGAAGACCGGTGTCGCTGTCCACCGGCATGCTGACCGTCCACCAGCGCACCGGTTCATCCGAAGTCTGGAACGCTTCGAAGGCCGTATGTCCACGATCCATTCCGGATCCGCCCATCATGAACCGGGCGCGGCGCTGTGTCAGCTCTTCGGTCGCTTCGTCCGCATCCGCAGCGGCCATGACGATGACGTTGGGCTGGCACCCCGGGCGGCCGGTTTCCAGGCCGAGATCCTGGGCCACCGTCTGCACACGATCGACGATGTATTGCCCAACGTCGTTGCGGAGGTTGGCGACGCCGACGCAGACCGTCGCATCCCAGCGGGCCAGCCCGCGACGATGGGCGGGGGCGGCGACCTCCTCGACGAAGTTCAGGATCATGGAGTCCAGCGGACGGCCCGTGACCTCGATGTCCTCCAGCCTGACCGGTTCGCCCGTCTGGGCGACCTGCGGTGCGACCTGGAGCGGCCGGATCGACGCATTGGCGTCGCCCTCGATCGACAGGGTGGCCATGACGGCCAGGGCAGCGAGCGTAAGCATGACGGCGTCTCTCCTGAACAGGTCCCGGAGACAAGGCTAACACTGATCTGTGGTTGTTCAACTGCGGCTGATTCAACGCGCCTGACGTGGCCGGAAAGCGACAGATGCGCCGCGCGATGAGCGCGTTCCTGAGGCCCGACGCCGGCCCGTTCGAGCCCTGCCATCGCGGCTGGACGGGGAGGGGGCCCCGAGGCCTGGAACTGAAGCGGGCAGGGCGCTTGTCCCGAGTGTCAGCGGCGCCTAAATCCATCCGCCGACGCCGCCAGCGACGTCCGGCCTCTCCGGACGCTTCGGACGCTTCGGACTGTGTTTCCCGTCCGCTTCGAGATCGCCATGGCCGACTACGACTACGACCTCTTCGTCATCGGCGCCGGCTCCGGCGGGGTACGCGCGGCGCGTCTGACGGGCCTCGGCGGCAAGCGCGTCGCCATAGCCGAGGAGTTCCGCGTCGGCGGCACCTGCGTCGTTCGGGGCTGCGTGCCGAAGAAATTCATGGTGATGGCCTCGGACTTCGCCCACCAGTTCGAAACCGCCGTGGGCTATGGCTGGACGGTGGAGGCCAGCTTCGACTGGCCGAAATTCATCCAGGCCAAGGACGTCGAGATCGCCCGACTGTCGGGCATCTACGCCGCCAACCTCGGCAAGGCGGGGGTCGAGCTGATCCACGGCCGTGCGGTCCTGAAGGATGCCCACACCGTCGAGATCGTCGGCAAGGACCAGACGATCACCGCCGAACGCATCCTGATCGCCACCGGCGGCCGGCCCTGGATGCCGGACGACCTGCCGGGCATCGAACACGCCATCTCCTCGGAAGGGGCCTTCCACCTGCCGGAACTGCCCAAACGCATCCTGATCGCGGGCGGCGGCTATATCGCGGTGGAGTTCGCCGGCATTTTTGCGGGTCTGGGGGTCGAAACGACCCTGATCTATCGCGGCCCGAACATCCTGCGCGGTTTCGACGACGATGTGCGCGCCCACCTGGCCGGCGAGATCGAGAAGCGCGGCATCAAGGTGATCCTGGGCTGCCAGCACGCCGAGATCAAAAAGACCGCAACCGGTCTGATGAACGTTCTGGAAAACGGCATGGAGATCGAGACCGACGTCGTCATGTTCGCCACCGGCCGGGTCCCGCACGTGGTCGATCTGGGGCTGGAAGCCGCCGGGGTCGAACTGAACGAGAAGGGCGCGATCAAGGTCGACGCCCTGTCCCGGACCACCGCCGACAACATCTGGTCCATTGGCGACGTCACCGACCGGATGAACCTGACCCCGGTCGCCATCCGCGAGGCCGTGGCCTTCCACGAGACGGTCTACAAGGACAACCCGCAGCATTTCGACTACGAGGCCGTCGCCACGGCGGTCTTCAGCCAGCCGCCTGTCGGCGTCGTCGGCCTGGCCGAAAGCGAGGCCCGCCACACCTGCGTCAAGGGCGTCGATGTCTATGTGGCCCGCTTCAGGCCGATGAAATACGCCTTTACCGGCAGTGATGAGCGGGTGCTGATGAAGCTGGTCGTCGATGCCGACACCGACCGCGTGGTCGGCGTCCACATCGTCGGCCCCGAGGCGCCGGAGATGATCCAGCTGGCCGCGATCGCCGTGAAGGCCGGCCTGACCAAGGCCCAGTGGGACGCCACCTGCGCCGTCCACCCGACGATGGCCGAGGAACTGGTGACCCTGAAGGTCAAACAGTCGCAGGAAACGAGCGCGGGGTAATGTCTCCTCCCTGTCGCGCAGCGATGGGGAGGTGGCGGCGAGCTCTTCGCGAGCTGACGGAGGGGTTCTGACGGCGGCAAGAACCCCTCCGTCTCCTCCGCTTCGCTACGGATCCACCTCCCCATTCGCCAGGCGGCGAGCAGGGAGGAGACCACATTTGTTGTTTCGCAACCGCGAGAGGCCTATTCTTCCGCAATGACCAAGCGCTGGACCCCTGAATCCTGGAGAAACAAACCCATCGTGCACATGCCGATGGACTATCCGGACCCGCGCGCGCTCGCCGCCGTCGAGGACGAGCTGCGCACCCTGCCGCCCCTCGTGTTCGCGGGCGAGGCCCGCAGCCTGACGGCCAAATTGGCCCAGGTCGAACGCGGCGACGCCTTCCTGCTTCAGGGCGGCGACTGCGCCGAGAGCTTCAAGGAGTTCTCGACCGACAACATCCGCGACACCTTCCGCCTGATCCTGCAGATGGCCGTCGTCCTGACCTTCGCGGGTCGCAAGCCCGTGGTGAAGGTCGGCCGCATCGCCGGCCAGTTCGCCAAGCCGCGGTCCTCGGCGGTGGAGGAGATCGACGGCGTCGAGCTGCCATCGTACCGCGGCGACAACATCAACGGCTCGGCCTTCACGCCCGAGGAGCGGATCCCCGATCCCCAGCGTCTGCTGAAGGCCTACAACCAGTCGGCCTCGACCCTGAACCTGCTGCGCGCCTTCGCCGGCGGCGGCTATGCCGACCTCTACAACATCCATCGCTGGACCCAAGGCTTCGCCGATGGCGGCGTCGGCGCCCAGTACCGCGAACTGGCCGAGAAGATCGCCGAGGCCCTGGCCTTCATGGAGGCGGTCGGCGTCACGCCCGAATCCCATCCGGACCTGTCGCGTGTCGAGGTCTTCACCTCGCACGAGGCGCTGCTGCTGAATGTCGAGAGCGCCCTGACGCGCCTCGACGGCGGTTCGGGCGAATGGTTCGACACCTCCGCCCACATGCTGTGGATCGGCGAGCGCACGCGTCAGCTGGACGGCGCCCACGTCGAGTTCATGCGCGGGATCAAGAATCCGATCGGCGTGAAGTGCGGCCCGACCATGGAGCGTGACGACCTCTTGCCGCTGATCGACGCCCTGAACCCGGAGAACATCCCGGGCCGTCTGACCATCATCGGCCGGTTCGGCCACGACAAGGTTCACGACCGCCTGCCGCGCCTGATGAAGGCCGCCAAGGCGCACGGCAAGAAGGTCATCTGGTCGATCGACCCGATGCACGGCAACACGCTGAAGGCCTCCAATGGCTACAAGACCCGACCGTTCGACCGCATCCTGGGCGAGGTGAAGGGCTTCATCGAGGTGGCCGAGCACGAGGGCGTCCACCCCGGCGGCGTCCACCTGGAAATGACCGGCCAGAACGTCACCGAATGCCTGGGCGGGGCCCAGGCCGTGTCCGAGGACGACCTGTCGAGCCGTTACCACACCCACTGCGACCCGCGCCTGAACGCCGACCAGGCGCTGGAGCTGGCCTTCCTGGTGGCGGAGCGTCTGAAGTCGGGCCGCCTCAACAGGTCGAAGGCGGCATGACCACCGGGGCTGTCGGCAGACCGGAGAGCGAGGACCGGGCAGGCCGCACGGCCTACCAGGGCGCCCCCGGGGCCTTCAGCCACGAGGCCTGCACGGACCTGCGTCCCTGGGACGAGCATGTGCCGTATGAGACCTTCGCCGCGGTCATCGCCGCCGTGCAGTCGGGCGACTGCGACTGCGCCCTGATCCCGGTCGAGAACTCGACCATCGGTGTCGTGGAGCCAGCGGCGACCCTGGTGGCCGAGGCCGGCCTGCCGATCGTCGGCGATGCCTGGCGGCCCATCCGCATGGCCCTGATGGCCATCGACGGCGCCGGGTTCGAACAGATCCGCACCGTGTCCAGCCATCCCATCGCCCTGCGCCAATGCGCCCGGACCCTGGCCGACATGGGCTTCGAGATCATCGAGGCCTTCGACACCGCCGGGGCCGCCCGGGAGGTCGCCGCACTGGGCGACCGCACCCGCGCCGCCATCGCGCCGGTCGCCGCGGCCGAGGTTTACGGACTGACGGTTCTGCGCAACGATCTTCAGGATTCCGACGACAACCGCACGCGATTTGTTCTTCTGGCCCGCGAACCGGGTTGACGTCGCACGATCGTTGCGTGTCTTAGGGTCCCATGGATCGCACACGATCCTCACAACCGGTTCGACTCATGTCCCCGCTGCGCGCTTCGCTTTCGCCCCTTTCGCTCCGTTCGCGCGCGGCTGCCTGCTATCTCGGCTCCTATTTTTACGGCTTTCGATACGCCGGCTGAGGCCTCGAGCATTCCTCGCTCCTGACAGCCTCGCCGGCGACCGCCCTCAACCAGGGCGGCGGCGCACCCCTTCGCCCTTCATCGAAATGCATCCCGTGAAAGCTCAAATCCCATGCCGAATTCGAACCTCCAGCAAGTCTGGCCCGACATGAATCCCGAAGAGATGTCGCCCGAGCAGATGGCCCTGGCCGCCCTGCGTCACGAGATCGACCTCGTCGACGACGAACTCCTGGTCCTGTTCCAGCGCCGCCTCGCCATCGCCGCCAAGGTCGGCCAGGCCAAGGACGCGCCCCACGGCCCCCACACCAAGCTGCGCCCCGACCGCGAACAGACCGTTCTCAGCCGCGTCATGGCCAGGGCCGATCCCGAGAACGCCGTCGCCGTCGAGGGCCTGTGGCGCGAGATCGTCGGCTGGGGTCTGGCGCGCCAGGGCCAGCTTCAGGTCCAGGTCTGGGCTCCGACCGACCCGACCCGCGCCTTCGACGGCGCCCGCCATCGTTTCGGCACGGCCGCCTCGATCCGCATGGTCCGCGACCCGCAGGCCGCGCTCGCCTTCGCCGCCGAGGGCAAGGGTGTCGCCGTTCTGGCCGTGAATACCGAAGATTCCTGGTGGGTCGGTCTGCGCCGCGACTGGTCGAGCCTGAGCGTCTTCGACGGCTTCGGCTCGGCCGGTGGTCAGCCGACCTCTCTGGCTGTGGGCAAGATCGACCCGGCCGCCCTGCCCAGGGGCCGCCGGGTCGTGGTCAGCGCGGGCGGAGACGCCGGCGACGGCGGCGGCGCGCGTCGCTGGGGCCTGAACACCCACCACGGCTGGACTCTGGCCCTGACCGAGGCCGACCTGACCCCCGGCGACGCCGAGGGTTGTGTCGGCGCGATCGGCTAGACCGCCGGAGCGGGCGGCGTCGCACCGGGCGGCAGCGGGGCCGGCGCAGGCTGGCCCGGGTCGCCCGGCAAGGACTTGATGTAGCGATAGACGGCGCGCTTGTCGGCCTCCGACATCGCGCGGACGCTGGGCCATGGCATGGGCGGCAGGCTGGAGCCTGTGGCCAGCAGTTCGACCCACTGGTCTTCAGTCATCCGGCCGACGGTCATGCGAAGGTTCTTGCCATAGGTCGTGCCCCACGGCCCGGTGTGGCCCTCGGTCGACCCCTTCAGCCACTCGCTTTCGGGCGGCTGGGCCCCGCCGGTCAGGGCATACTGCGGCGTATGGCAGTCGTTGCAGCCGCCGACCAGAACGACATAGCGGCCTGCCTCGATGTCGGACGCGGCGATGACCCGGGGGCCGTCCGCAGCGTCCGTGCCGACCTGGGTTTCTATCGTCGGCTGGCATCCGGCCAGCAGTGCGGCCGTGCCCAGACACGCGACCAGATCGGTCCGCTTCATCTCAAATCCCCCCGTTATCCCGCGGGGAATGAAATCCGCGCAAACGCGTTCGTCAAGCTTGGCTGGAATCGGCTAGGACTGGGTCGCGCGTTTGGATCGCGATGGGCCCCGCATGAATACGACGGAAGTCTTCCTGATCGCCATGCTGATCATCTTCAGCCTGCCCTGGCTGGTCTGGCGACTGCTGAAGACCGATCACTACGCCCCCCTGGTGGTGGTTCAGATTATCGCCGGAATCCTCCTGGGGCCGGGCGTTCTGGGCGCGACCTTTCCCGACTACTACGCCTTCGTCTTCAATCCGCAGGTCGTCTCGGCGCTGAACGGCATCGCCTGGTGGGCGGTGATGATCTTCGTCTGGCTGGCCGGGATCGAGCTGGATCTGAAACAGGCCTGGGCCAGCCGGGGCGAGACGGGGATGACGGCGGGCCTGGCGCTGGCCACGCCGCTGCTGTTCGGTTGTGGGGCGGCGGCCGTGATGCTGCAGTTTCCCGGCTGGATCGGCGCACGGGCGACGACGTGGCAGACGATCGCCGGCATCGGCATGGCCTGCGCGGTCACGGCCCTGCCCATCCTGGTGCTGTTTCTCGACAAGCTGGGCATTCTCAGGAAACCGCTGGGCCAGCGTGTCCTGCGCTATGCCAGCCTGGACGACATCGCCATCTGGGGCGTTCTGGCCCTGATCATCCTGGACTGGGACCGGCTGGGGCGTCAGGCCGGTTTCCTGGTCGGCTTCCCGATCGCCTCGATCGCCCTGCGCGCCCTGATGCAGCGCATGCCCCGCACCGACCGCTGGTACGTCGGCCTGATCTGGCTGGCCGCCATGGGCTTGGTCTGTGACTGGGCCGGCCTGCACTTCATGGTCGGGGCCTTCCTGGCCGGGGTGGTGATGGAAAAGGACTGGTTCGACGAGGCCGAGATGGACGGCTTTCGCCACATCGTCCTGCTGACGATAATGCCGGTCTTCTTCCTGTCGACGGGTTTGCGCACCCAGTGGGGCGTCGGCGGCGCGGCCGTGTTCGGCGCCGCGGCCCTGCTTTTGCTGGCCGCCGTCGCCGGCAAGCTGGCGGGGGTTCAGCTGGCGGGTCGCATCCTGAAGTGGCCGAAAGGGGAGGCGACGATCATCGGCTGGCTGCTGCAGACCAAGGCCCTGATCATGATCATCTTCGCCAACATTCTGTTGGACAAGCAGATCATCACCAACGAGACCTTCACCGCCCTGCTGCTGATGGCGCTGGGCTCGACGATGCTGACCATTCCGATCGTCAAGCCACGCCTGGCCCGGCTCGCCTCGGGCTGATCATAGCGCCATGTTGTCGATCAGCCGCGTTTTTCCCAGCCATGCGGCGGCCAGGATCCGGGCCGGTCCATCGACGACCCCGTTCGCAAACGCCGCCAGATCGTCGGCGCGGCGCACGGCGACATAGTCCACCCCCTCGAACCCGGCCTTCAGCAGCTCGGCATAGGCCTGCCGCTCCACCGCTGCGAGCGGACGCCTGTCCGCCGCCTTCATCGCCGCCTCGGCCAGGATGCCGTTCAGCCTGCGCGCCACCGTCAGCTCGGCCTCGGCCAGATAGGCGTTGCGCGACGACAGGGCCAAACCGTGCCCGTCCCGCTCGGTTGCCGAACCCACGATCTCGGTCGGGATGTCCAGATCACGGGCCATGCGGCGAACCACCAGCAGCTGCTGATAGTCCTTCTCTCCGAACACGGCGACGTCGGCCTGGACCTGGTTGAGCAGCTTGGCCACGACCACGGCCACCCCGCCGAAGAAATGCGGCCGGAAGTCGGTCTCCAGCCCTTGCGACGGACCCGACACCCCGACCGACGTCGAGAAGCCCTCCGGATACATTTCCCCGACCGTCGGCGCGAACAGCAGGTCGCATCCGGCCCCGGCCAGCAACCCCGCATCCTCTGTCTCGCGACGCGGATAGGCGCCGAGGTCTTCATGCGCCGCGAACTGGGTCGGATTGACGAAGACGCTGGCGACCACCTTGTCCGCCCGCCGTCCGGCCTCGCGCACCAGGGTCAGATGGCCTTCGTGCAGGGCACCCATGGTCGGCACGAAGGCCACGGTGAAGCCCTGACGACGCCAGTCGCGCACGGTCGCGCGCAACGCCTCGACGGTGCGTGCGACGGGAAGGGGAGGAGCGTTCTCAGTCATGCTTACCGGGTTAACCCTTCGACTTAAGCCTGTTCGTGCACGGGACGGCAAAAGGTGCCGGGCTATGGGTCGGCTTATGACGCCCAGCAGAATGCTTCGTCCAGTGCTCCTCGGTCTCGCCGGCCTCGCGACCTCGTCGTGCAGCCTGGTCGAGGGCGACCCGCACCGGTTTGAGTCGATGGCCCAGATCGTGGCCGACATCCCTCTTGACGGGGGGCCGCTCCACAGTGGGCATCGCCCCGTGCGCACGGCGGCCGAGGGCGGCCTGCGTCCCGCGCTGGCCATGACCGAAGCGGTCGCGAACCCGGGCGCGCTGCGGGTCGAGGTCATGGATCCGCACGATCTGTGGGACGCGCGCGACGCCGGCCTGCGCGGCGCGGTCGAACGCGCCGCACCCGCCCTGATCGAGGCCGCGGCCCCCATGGTGGCTGAGGCGGTCGTCCAGCAGGTCTCGGACCGAATGCAGCCGCCCCGTGTCGAACGCACTGTGGTCCGCGCCACTCGGGCGGCCCCAACTGCGCTCACGGCGCCTCGCACGACGCTGCAACTCGGCGCCTTCTCCAGCCCGGGCGCCGCCCGCGCCGCCTGGACGCGTATCGCCTCAGCCGGCCATGCGGTTGCCGAACTGTCTCCTGTGTTCGAAGCGGTTGAGGTCGATGGCCGCCGCCTGACCCGCCTCAAGGTCGTCGCCCCCGCCGACGCCGCCCGCGCCGTCTGCCGCGCCGCCGATGCGGCACAGCTGGGTTGCCTGCGCCGGGGCTAGGTTCGCGCTCAGGCAGCGAGCAACTGCGTCGGGAGCGCTAGGACGAATCGACATTCAGCGTTCCAGACGCTTGTCATCCCGGCCGCAGCGAAGCGGAGAGCCGGGACGCTGAACGCTGAGCGTCAGACTCCCGGAAATCGCGCTGGCGATTATCCGGGAGAAGGCCCGACGGCCATTTGCTGTCTCCCGGACAGCCGCTTCGCGTCTTCCGGGAGGGTCGAACAGACGTCTTTTGGTCCCGGATAATCGCCAGCGCGATTTCCGGGATGACAAGGCTGAATGTCGATTCGTTCTATCGGACCTGGACTGCTCAAGCAGTGAGACGCCGCGCGTCGAGCGATAGCGCCCAAACATGTTCCACAGCCGTGTTTTAACCTTTCGTTGACGGAAGCGGCGTCGCGCCCGATTCTGGCGGACCATGGCGACCGGCGAGTGAGTCGGTCGTCGCCAGCTTTCGGATCATCGGTTCATGGCGCAGCCTCAGGTCATCGTCGTCGGCAACGAAAAGGGCGGGGCGGGCAAGTCTACCCTGGCCATCCATATCGTGTGCGGACTGCTGCACGCGGGCCGGCGCGTGGCCATCCTGGACCTGGACCTGCGCCAGCGATCGATGAGCCACTTCTTCGCCCACCGCGCCGCCTGGACCGCCGCCAACGGCGTGACCCTGCCCATGCCGATCGAGCCGGACCTCGGCGACGGCAAGGCTCTGGCCAGGGCCGACGAGACCGAACAACTCTCTCGTTTCGAAGCCGCCTTCGCCGAAGCGCAAGCGGCCGAAGTCATCCTGATCGACACCCCCGGCGGCGACACCGCCCTGTCGCGTGCGGCCCACGCCCGCGCCGACCAGATCGTCACCCCGATGAACGACAGCTTCGTCGACTTCGACATGCTGGGCACGGTCGACCCGGTGACCCTCGACCTTCTCAAGCCCTCGACCTATTCCGAGAGCGTCTGGGAGGCCCGCAAGCACCGCGCGATCTCGGAAGGCCGCCACGCCGCCATCGACTGGGTCATCATCACCAACCGCATGGCCGTCGCCGAGGCGCGCAACCGTCGCCGCCTGGAAGAGAAGATGCAGAAACTGGCCAAGCGGGTCGGCTTCCGCGTCGGTCCGGGCCTGCGCGACCGGGTCATCTACCGCGAGCTCTTCCCCTTCGGCCTGACCGTCGCAGATCTGTCGAACGAGGTCCGCCCCGTGGCCGTGTCCCTGGCCCACGTCGCCGCGCGTCAGGAGATGCGCAACCTGATGCAGTCTCTGGGCCTGGATGAGGTCGCTCTGCCGGCCCTGGACGCGGCGGCCTGACCCAGGTCCCGCCATGGGTCTGATCTGGCTGGTGCTGGTCGGCATCGGCGTCTGGGCCCTCGTCCGCCTGGGCCGTCAGACCGAGGGTCCCCGGCGCGGCCAATGGCGAGTCGCCGCCACGCTCATATCGGCCGCCATGCTGGCCGGAGGAGCCCTGGTCCTGTCGAAGGGCGCGTGGATCAGTGGCGGCGCGCTGGTCGGGGCGGCGCTTTGGTTGACCGTGGCGTCTCGCATGCGGCAGGTCGCGGCGAAGCGCGAAACCCTCGGGGACGTCGAGGCCCGCTCGATCCTCGGTGTCGGCGCCGATGCCGCCCCCGAAGCGATCAACGCCGCCTGGCGCCGTCTCATGGGGCGCGCCCACCCGGATCAGGGCGGCACCGAGGGATTGGCGGCGCGGCTGAATGCGGCGCGGGATCGGCTGCTCCGCAAGTAACCCTCTCCCTCCCCCTCGGGGGAGGGTGGTCGGAGCGAAGCGGAGACCGGGTGGGGAGGGCGCGGCGAAACACGGGCGATCGGCGTCCGGCTCGCCGGCCGCCCCCACCCGGCCGCTTCGCGGCCACCCTCCCCGGACGGGGAGGGAGAGACCGTTGCGCACCCTTTGCCTTCCTCTTCATCGCCCCCTAAACCTCGCGCCATGCCGAAGCTGACCTCCGCCATCGACCCGCAATCGCCGACCTTCAAGGCGCTCCACGCCCACAACACGGCCCTGAACGTCGAGCTGCGCGAGCGGGTGGCCAAGGCCGGTCGCGGCGGATCGGACGCCAGCCGCGACCGCCACGTCTCGCGCGGCAAGCTTCTGCCTCGGGACCGCGTCGAACGCCTGCTCGATCCCGGCTCACCCTTCCTCGAGGTCGGCCAGCTCGCCGCCAACGGCATGTACGGCGACGCCGCGCCGGGCGCCGGCATGATCTGCGGCGTCGGCCGCGTCTCGGGCCGCGAGGTCATGATCGTCGCCAACGACCCGACGGTGAAGGGCGGCGCCTATTTCCCGATGACGGTGAAGAAGCATCTCCGGGCCCAGGAGATCGCCGAACAGAACAACCTGCCCTGCGTCTATCTGGTCGATTCCGGCGGGGCCAACCTGCCGCACCAGGCCGAGGTCTTCCCCGACCGCGACCACTTCGGCCGCATCTTCTTCAACCAGGCGCAGATGTCGGCCAAGGGCATCCCCCAGATCGCCTGCGTCATGGGCTCCTGCACCGCCGGCGGCGCCTATGTCCCGGCCATGTCCGACGAGACGGTCATCGTCAGGAACCAGGGCACCATCTTCCTGGCCGGCCCGCCGCTGGTGAAGGCCGCCACCGGCGAGGTCATCTCGGCCGAGGACCTGGGCGGCGCCGAGACCCATTCGCGCAAGTCCGGCGTCGTCGACTATGTCGCCGACAACGACGAACACGCGCTGGAGATCGTCCGCGACATCGTCGGCCATCTGAACAGCGTCAAACGCGTCGACATGGACGTGCGCGAGCCGCGTGATCCCGTTCTCGACCCCGCCGAACTCTATGGCCTGATCCCCGACGACGTCCGCGCCCCCTATGACGTGCGCGAGGTCATCGGCCGCCTCGTCGACGGCTCGGAGTTCGAGGAGTTCAAGTCGCTCTACGGCACGACCCTGGTCTGCGGCTTCGCCCGCATCTGGGGCTATCCGGTCGCCATCCTGGCCAACAACGGCGTGCTCTTCTCCGAGAGCGCGCTGAAGGGCGCCCACTTCATCGAACTGGCCTGCAAGCGGAAGATCCCGCTGGTCTTCCTGCAGAACATCTCCGGCTTCATGGTCGGCGGAAAATACGAGGCCGGCGGCATCGCCAAGGACGGCGCCAAACTGGTCACCGCCGTCGCCTCGGCCAGCGTGCCCAAGTTCACCATCCTGATCGGCGGCTCGTTCGGCGCCGGCAACTACGGCATGTGCGGCCGCGCCTTCGGCCCGCGCTTCCTGTTCACCTGGCCCAACAGCCGGATCAGCGTCATGGGCGGGGAACAGGCGGCGTCAGTGCTCGCCACCGTCCACCGCGACGCCGACAGCTGGACCCCCGAACAGGCCGAAGCCTTCAAGGCGCCCGTTCGTCAGAAATACGAGGACGAGGGCAGTCCCTGGTACGCCACCGCCCGGCTGTGGGACGACGGAGTCATCGACCCGACCCAGACCCGCGACGTTCTCGGCCTGGCCATCTCGGCCAGTTTGAACGCACCGATAGCCGACACGACCTTTGGCGTGTTCAGGATGTGATTGAGGAGTTTCCCATGCCCGACAAACCCACCGAAGCCGACCTGAACGCGCTGGACATCACCGATGCCGAGGCCGCCGAGATCAATGCGATCTCCCACCCGCTGTTGAGCGACCCGGCGCCCGACGCCAACGACGACCTGATCCAGGTGGACGGCACCGCCGACGGCGTGGTCTTCATCACCATCAACCGGCCGCACAAGAAGAACGCCTTCGACGCCGCCACCGTCGCGGCCCTGTACGAGACGTTCGAGACGCTGCACGGGGCCGACAATGTGCGCGTGGTCTTCATCCGCGGCGCGGGCGGCACCTTCAGCGCCGGCGGCGATCTGAACTGGATGGCCGACGCCGCCGGCTGGTCCGAGAGCGACAACCGCGACGACGCCATGATGCTGGCGAAAATGCTCAAGGCCCTGCACGACATCCCGGCCCTGACCGTGGCTCTCGTCGAGGGCGCGGCCATGGGCGGCGGGGCGGGGATCGTCTGCGCCTGCGACATGGCCGTGGCGGTCGAAGGCAGTCGTTTCGCCTTCTCCGAGGTCAAGCTGGGTCTCATCCCCGCGACCATCGCCCCCTATGTGATCGAGGCCGTCGGCGCCCGCCGCGCGAAGCAGCTGTTCCTGACCGCCAACATCTTCGACGCCGACTATGCGGCCCACGCCGGGATCGTCGACATGGTCCTGCCCGAGGGCTCGATGGACGAGTTCATCTCCATGCTGACCGACAGCCTGACCCAGAACGCCCCCGGCGCCATGGGCGAGGCCAAGCGACTGGTTCGCGACGTCGCCGGACGCCATATCGACCATGGCCTGATGGAGGAGACCGCCAAACGCATTGCCCGCGCCCGCGTCTCCAACGAAGGCCAGGAAGGCGTCCGCGCCTTCCTCGACAAGCGCGCCCCGCGCTGGGCGGAGTAGGCTCATCTGGTTCCGTGCATCCCCGCGAAGGCGGGGACCCAGTGCTTTGGGCGATGACTGTCATCAAGTGTGCGCGGATCTCGATCTGTGTGCGGTGGTGTAGTTAAAACCTGGGTCCCCGCCTTCGCGGGGATGCGCGGACTTTGGGCCATACCCATCAACGCACGCCCGGAATTTCTATGTAATTCCAATGCCCGGCCGTGATTTATAGCTTTATTCCAAGCGCTTCTGAAAACCGTGAGACACTGTCTCCCGGTCTTTGACATCGCCGCCGCCACACGTCCGTCGATGTAGACTCTGTCGACTCTGTCGACTCTTTTTTGGAGTCGCGCTCCCCCGGCGAGGGAGGAGACAATCGCCCTCCGCCCCTCTAAACCGGGCCCATGTTCAAGTCCGTCCTGGTCGCCAATCGTGGCGAGATCGCCTGTCGCGTCTTCCGCACCGCAAAGCGGATGGGGATCCGCACGATCGCCGTCTATTCGGAGGCCGACGCCGGGGCCCTGCATGTCCGCGAGGCCGATGAGGCCGTCCTGATCGGCCCCGCGGCGGCGCGCGAATCCTACCTCGTCGCCGACAAGGTGCTGGCGGCGGCCAGGGCCACGGGCGCCGAGGCCATCCACCCCGGCTACGGCTTCCTGTCCGAGAACGCCGAGTTTGCGGAAGCCGTGATGGCGGCGGGCATCGTCTGGATCGGCGCCCCGCCGGCCGCGATCCGCGCCATGGGGCTCAAGGACGCCGCCAAAAAGCTGATGGTCGAGGCCGGGGTCCCGGTCACGCCCGGCTATATGGGCGAGGACCAGACCCCGGCGCACCTGAAGGCTGAGGCCGACGCCATCGGCTATCCGGTCCTAATCAAGGCCGTCGCGGGCGGCGGCGGCAAGGGCATGCGGCGCGTCGATGCCAGCGAAGCCTTCCTCGACGGCCTGGCCTCGTGCCGGCGCGAGGCGGCCTCCAGCTTCGGCGACGACCGGGTCCTGATCGAGAAATACATCCTGTCGCCGCGTCACATCGAGGTTCAGGTGTTCGGCGACAGCCACGGCGAGGTCGTCCACCTGTACGAGCGCGATTGCTCCCTGCAACGCCGCCACCAGAAGGTCATCGAGGAGGCTCCGGCGCCGGGCATGGACGCCGCAACCCGCGCCGCCGTCACCGACGCCGCCGTCAAGGCCGCCAGGGCCGTGAACTACGTCGGGGCGGGCACCATCGAGTTCATCGCCGACGCCTCCGACGGTCTGAAGGCCGACCGCATCTGGTTCATGGAGATGAACACCCGTCTCCAGGTCGAACACCCTGTGACCGAGGCCATTACCGGCGTCGACCTGGTCGAATGGCAGTTCCGCGCCGCGGCCGGCGAGCCCGTGCCGCTGAAACAGGCCGACATCCCGATGAAGGGCTGGGCCATGGAGGCCCGCCTCTATGCCGAGGATCCGGCCAACGGCTTCCTGCCCTCGATCGGGCGGCTGGATCATTTCGTCCTGCCTGACGACATCCGCATCGACACCGGCGTCGAACAGGGCGGCGAGGTCAGCCAGTTCTACGATCCCATGATCGCCAAGCTGATCGTGCACGAGGACACGCGGGAGGCGGCAGCCGAACGGCTGGCGCAGGCCTGCAGCGAGGTCGAGGTCTGGCCGGTCAGGACCAACGCCGGATTCCTGACCCGCCTGCTGCGCCATTCCCGTTTCGTGACGGCCGATGTCGATACGGGCCTGATCGCGGCGGAGGCGGACGCGCTGGCGGCCGCGCACGACCCGGACATCGAAGCCGCCGCCATCGCCCTGGCGGCCGAAGACGGGTGGCATGCCCGCACCGGGTTCAAGGGCGCGGACAGGGCGTCGCCGTTCGAGGGTCTGCCCGGCGCGACGTTCGGCTTCCGCCTGAATGGCCCGTCGAGCGCCAGCTATGCCGCCCGCATCGGCGGCAAGCCCGTCGTCCGGCCCGTCCTGACCGACACGACGGACGGGTTCAAATGGCTGATTGGCGCGGATCAGATTCCGGCCGAGGTCGTCAACCAGCAGGTTCTGGTCGGTGACCGGGTCTTCAACTGGGCCTATGGAGAGGATGACGGCGACATCCTGTTCGCCGACGGTGAGGCGATCAGCGTCGCCTGGCGCGGCGGCGTGGCGGAACGGGCCGGCGGCGGCTCAGCCTCGGACGGTTCCCTCCGCGCCCCCATGCCCGGCAAGATCGTCGCCACCCCCGCCAGGGCCGGCGACGCCGTGACCAGGGGCCAGCCGATCATCGTGCTGGAGGCCATGAAGATGGAGCACGCCCTCGTCGCGCCGTTCGACGGCGTGGTCGGCGAGATCGGCTTCGCGGTCGGCGATCAGGTGGCGGCGGATGCGGTGCTGGCGGTGGTGGCGGCGACGTAGCCTTCTCCCTCCCCCTCGGGGGTCGACGAAGGATCGCATGCGATCCAAGGAGGTGGTCGAAGCGAAGCGAAGACCGGGTGGGGGCGGCAAGGCAAAGCCCCACAGGTCTGTCGCCACGTCGCCTGGCCGTTCCCACCCCGTCGCTTCGCGACGACCCTCCCCGGTCGGGGAGGGAGATGCTAGTGACCGCCCATGCCTCTCCACATGATCAAGCTGTGCGTCGGCGTCGTCCACGTGGAAACACTGGAACGCCGCGCGGCCAAGGGCGAATGGCTGACCGTCAACACCCGGATGACCCCCAAGCGCGCGCCCGAGCTCGAGGACGGCGGCTCCCTCTACTGGGTCATGAAGGGATCGGTGACCTGCCGGATGCCCATTCTGGATATCTCGACCAGTGGGGAGGGCAAGGCCTCCATGTGCCTGATCAAGCTGTCGCCCGAGGTCATCCGCACCGCGCCCCAGGCCCGTCGCCCCTTCCAGGGTTGGCGCTACCTCGAGCCGAAAGACGCCCCGCCGGACCTGTCATCGCTCGACGCCGGCGACATGCCCGAGGATCTCGCGAAACAGCTGCGCGAGATGGGGGCCTGGTGAAGAAGTGGCGAGTGGCGAGTGATTAGTGGCGAGCAAGTCGCTATAGCCGCCGCCCGGCCTCACCTCGCCACTCGCCACGAAGCACTCGCCACTCGATGTTCCTCAGCCCCTCCACCCGCGCCGCGACACGCGAGCTTCTGACCCTGGCCTGGCCGGTTGTGCTGGCGCGGATCGGCATCATGACCATGGGGCTGACCGACGCGATCGTGGTCGGCAACTACGCCTCGCGCGAGCTGGCCTTCCATTCCCTGGCCTGGGCGCCGCATTCGATCATCGTCGTGACGGCGGTCGGCCTGCTGTTCGGGGTCCAGGTCATGACGGCCCGGATGCTGGGCGAGGGACGCCGCGCCGAGGTCGGCGCCGTCCTCCGACGCGGGCTCGTCTATGCGCTGCAGCTCGGCGTCGCCGCCTGTATCGCCCTCGTGTTCCTCGGCCCCTGGCTCCTGCGCCAGCTCAACCTCGAGGCCGGTCTGGCCGAGGGCGCGGGCCCGGCCCTGATCGTGCTCGCCCTGTCCATGCCGGCCTATCTCGTGTCGGTCGCGGCCCAGTTCTTCCTCGAGGCGCTCGGCAAACCCAAGCCCGGCATGGTCGCCATGTGGGTCGCCAACGGCGTCAACCTGGCCCTCAACCTGCTGCTGGTGCCCGACCTCCTCGGCCTCGGCATCAGTGGCGCCGAGGCCTCGTGCTGGGCGACCTTCGCCGCGCGGGCGGCTCTGGCGATCTTCCTGGTGATCTACATCGTCCGCCTGCCGGAGGCGCGGGCGCTGGGGATCTTCACCCGGCCGAGGCCCGATCCGGTCGCCGCCGCCGAACAGCGCCGCATCGGCTATGGCGGCGGCTCGTCCTATTTCATCGAGGTCGCGGCCTTCGCCGCCATGACCTTCATCGCCGGTCAGCTGGGCGCCAACGAGACCGCCGCCTGGGCCGTGGTGCTGAACGTGTCCGCGATCGTTTTCATGGTCCCCATGGGCCTGTCGTCGGCGACGGCCGTGCTGGTCGGTCGTGCCTATGGGGCAGGGGACAGCGAAGGCGCGTTGCGGGCAGGCCTGGTCGGGATCGGTGTGGTCACCGGCCTGACCCTGATCGTCGCCCTGCTGGTCTGGCCCAGCGCGCATCTGATGGTCGGGGCCTACAATCGTGATCCCCTGCTGCTGGCCATCGCCGCCCCCGCCTTGGTTCTGGCGACCCTGTTCTTCGTGGCGGACGGCATCCAGGTCGTCGCCGCCCAGGCCAACCGCGCAGCGGGCGATGTCTGGTGGCCGACGATCATCCACTTCGCCGCTTATGGCGGGATCATGATGCCGCTGGGCTGGGTCCTGGCGCACCAGATCGGGGTCAATGGCCTGGTCTGGGCCGTGATCATCGCCAGCCTGGTGTCTTCCGCCCTGTTGACGGGGCGGTTCATGCGGGTAGCCAAGAGGAGTGGCGCGTGGCGCGTGGCTAGTGGCGAGTAAGCCGGGCCGCCAGAACCGCGTTGCCCTTGCCGGACTGACAAAGCATCGCCACTAACCACACGCCACTCGTCACTCGTCACTCGTCACTCGCCACTTCAAGGCTCCTATGGCCCGCATCCTCATCACCTCGGCGCTGCCCTACATCAACGGCATCAAGCATCTGGGGAATCTGGCGGGCTCGATGCTGCCGGCCGACGTCTTCGCCCGCTTCAAGCGGGCTCAGGGCCATGAGGTCCTGTACATCTGCGCCACCGACGAACACGGCACGCCCGCCGAACTGGCCGCCGCCGCCGCCGGCCAGGACGTCCAGACCTATTGCGACGAACAGCACGAGATCCAGAAGGCCGCCGGCGCCGCCTTCGGCCTCAGCTACGACTGGTTCGGTCGCTCCTCGCGCGAGCCCAACCGCCGCCTGACCCAGCATTTCGCCAAGGTGCTGGAGGAGAACGGCCTGATCGAGGAGCGGGTCGACCGGATGATCTATTCGATCGACGACGCCCGCTTCCTGCCCGACCGTTATGTCGAGGGCACCTGCCCCCATTGCGGCCACGTCGGCGCGCGTGGGGATCAGTGCGACAACTGCGGCCGCCTGCTGGACCCGACCGACCTGATCGCCCCCTATTCGTCGGTCTCGGGCTCGACCAATCTGGAGGTTCGCGACACCCGCCACCTCTATCTGCTGCAGACGAAGATCGAGGGCCAGATCCGCGCCTGGATCGAGTCGAAGTCCGACTGGCAGACCCTGGCCCGTTCGATCGCGCTCAAACACCTCGACGAAGGCCTGATCGACCGGGGCATCACCCGCGACCTGAAGTGGGGCGTGCCGGTGGTCGGTCCCGACGGCGGTTCGCGTCCGGGCATGGAGGGCAAGGTCTTCTACGTCTGGTTCGACGCCCCGATCGAATACATCGGCGCGACCGAGGAATGGGCCGAGGCCAACGGCACGACCTGGCGCGACTGGTGGCGGCTGGACGAGGGCGCCGCCAATCCTGAAAACCCCGTCCGCTACGTCCAGTTCATGGGCAAGGACAACGTCGCCTTCCACACCGTCAGCTTCCCCGCGACCATCCTCGGCTCCGGCGAGCCGTGGAAGACCGTCGATACGCTGAAGGCCTTCAACTGGCTGAACTGGTACGGCGGCAAGTTCTCGACCTCGCAAAAGCGCGGCGTCTTCATGGATCAGGCGCTGGAGATCCTGCCCGCCGACTACTGGCGCTGGCATCTGACGGCCTATGGGCCGGAAGGGTCGGATGCGGCCTTCACCTGGGAACAGTTCCAGTCGACGACGAACAAGGACCTGGCCGACGTGCTGGGCAATTTCGTCAACCGCATCGTCAAGTTCGCCGAGTCGAAGTTCGACGGCGTCGTCCCCGACGGCGGCGAACCCGGCCCGCTGGAGGCGAAGCTCGATGCCGACATCCGCGCCGGCATCGCCGAGGCGACCGAGGCCTTTGAGGCCCTGGAGTTCCGCAAGGCCTGCCAGGCCCTGCGCGCCGTCTGGGTCCTCGGCAACGAATACCTTCAGGAAGCCGCGCCCTGGACCGCGTTCAAGACCGATGTCGATCGCGCCGCCGTGGGTGTTCGCACGGGCCTGAACCTGGTCGCCCTGTTCGCCCGCATTGCCGCGCCCGTCATGCCCTTCTCGGCCGGGAAGATCGCCGCCGCCGTGGGCGAGACCGATCTCGGCTGGCCCGCGCCGGACGCCGCGCTTCTGGACCAACTCCCGCGCGGCCAGACCGTCGCCGCGGCCGAAGTCCTGTTCAGGAAGATCGAGGACGTCCAGGTCGGTGAATGGAGCGAGCGGTTCGGAGGGGCTCAGTGAAGCCCACGCTGGCGGATCACTCCCCGGCGACCCTCTCGGCGGTGCGCGCGCGCCTCGCCGCCACCGGCCGCGCCCAGTTGCACAACCTGCTGGCGGCTTCCTGTGCCGAACACCTGCGGGCCGAAGCGGAGCAGCCCGACTTCAATGTCGTCACCCGCCGCTCGACCGGTCATGTCGATCTCCCCGGCGCCTGGCTGCATTCGCTGGAGCCGCACCAACGTCAGGCCCTGGGCCAGGCCGTGCAGACCGCCGCGACTGACGCGTTCCAGTACCTGTTCGACAACCACCCGATCTACGATCTCGCCGAAGCCGGAGCGGCCGCTCCCGTCTGGGTCGATCTGGTCGCCTTCCTCAACGGCGAGGCCTTCCTGGGCCTGATGCGGCAGGCGACGGGCGAGCCCCGCATCGCCTCGGCCGACGCCCAGCTGACCCGCTTCCGCAAGGGTCACTTCCTGACCGAGCATGACGACACGGCCGAGGGGAAGAACCGTCTCTATGCCTATGTCCTGGGCCTGACGCCCGGCTGGCGCATCGACTGGGGCGGCCTGCTGGCCTTCCACGATGCCGAGGGCAATGTCGGCGAGGCCTTCACCCCGCGCTTCAACACCCTGAACCTGCTCAAGGTCCCGGCGCCCCATTCGGTGACCCAGGTCGCCCTGTCGGCCGGGGCCGACCGCGTGTCGGTCACCGGCTGGCTGCGCGGGGCCAACTTCTAGCGGACATCGAGGTGGGCCAGTTCAGCCTTCAGTACGAGCCATTCGGTCCGAAGAATCTGCTGGCAGATGTCCACATACCGCGAGTTTGGCGACCACTTCTCGGTCAGCGTCTCTGCGGAGAGATACTGGTATAGGCAATCGACAAGGGGCTCGTACAAGTCATCCTTGGGATTCATAAACAGTTCGATTTTGGTGCCTAGTTCGTAGAGTTCTCGCTCTGATCGGTGGGCCATCTCGGGCGTAGATGCGTACGATTGGAACTTGGCCATCGCGTCGCGCAGATTGTTTATCCAAGCTTGGCGCATTTCTGCGCGCTTGGTTACCGCCTGCGCTCTCGCCGCCAACAGTGCGTTCTTTCGCGCTGTGACATGACCGAACCACGCAACACCGGCTGCGACTATCGCCGAGGCGAGAAGCGCGATCGAGCTTATGATTGCCGCGGTTGCCACCGGATTGGCGGCAACCCAATTTATTGCAGACATCTCTAGAGCTTTCGAACCGAGACAGTGACGCTTAGCACTACCTCAGCGAGAACTATTCGAACAGACTCATCGGCGCGCCGTATTCATCGGGCCAGCCGATATAGGCCACGTCGGTCGGTCCGATGACGAAGACAGTCACCGTCCAGCGTCCTTTCACGCGGTGCATCAGCCCATAGGTCGCCGGGCCGTCGAACACGCCCTCGGCGATCGCTTCGGCGAAGCCGGCCCGGGCGAAGTCGATGGGGCGGCCGTCCGGGCGCTGCACCGAGCCGGCGTAGAAGGCCCAGTCGCCCTGGATCTTCAGCTGATCGACCATGAACTGCACCGGCTGGTTCAGCTCGTCCTCGATCGACGGACGCAGCGTATTCAGCAGCGTCCGCCGCAGGGGGTCGCCGACCGGCACGGATCGCGGGCCCGCCTGGACGACGACCGCGAGCGGCGCGACCGGCGCGGCCGTCATCGGCCCCGCGAGCAGCGCGGAAATCAGAATGACGCTCACTTCAGCCTCCGTCTTGCGCCCGGGCCGGCGGACTATTCCGCCGTGGCCGGCTCCGGTGACGCTACTGCGGTCCCCGTCGGGGCGGAAGGCGCTTCGGTCGCCGCATCAGGCGAGGTCAGGGGCTCGCCCGCGCCGGGCAGAGCGCTGTCCTCGGTCCGCACGCCCTGCTGGAACTTCTCGACCTCATAGGGGGAGATATCGAGGAAGGCCGGGGCGGAGGCGTTAAATTGCTCCAGATTGCCGGTCCGCACCACGACGGAGCGCGCCCCGTCCCAGATCATGTGCAGGGCGACATACAGGACGATGACCAGGCCGACGTAGCCGATCCAGCGGTACTTGTTCAGCAGCTTGGCGATGAAGGTCGCGGCCAGGCCCATCAGGGCGATGGACAGGATCAGGCCGAACACCATGATCCACGGATGCTCGTGCGCCGCGCCGGCCACGGCCAGAACATTGTCGAGCGACATGGTCACGTCGGCGATCATGATCTGCAGCAGGGCGGCGCCGAAGGTCTTGCGCTTGAGGCCCAGGGCCTCGGGGGCCGGTCCGCCGCCGTGGTGGGCGGACAGGGCGGTTTCGAGCTCGGCCTCGGCCTCGGCCTGGTCGTGAGTCTTATGCTCCTGCAGTTCGCGCCACATCTTCCAGCAGACCCAAAGCAGCAGGATGCCGCCGGCCAGCAGCAGGCCGACGATGGCCAGTAGCTGGACGGTGATCAGGGCGAAGCCGATCCGCAGGACGACGGCGGCCGCCAGACCGATCAGGATCGCCTTCTTGCGCTGTTCGGGCGCCAGGGCGGCGGCGGCCAGGCCCACGGCCACGGCGTTGTCGCCGGCGAGCACCAGGTCGATGGCCATGACCTGACCCAGTGCGGTCAACTGGCTGGCGAGTTCGGGAGAGCTGAGGAATTCCATGGGCGGTCTCTAGCGGCGCGAACGTCGTGCGCCAAGTCTCCTCCCCGTCGCCGAACGACGACGGGGAGGGAGGCCGCTACCCGCGTTGCTTCTTGGTCGCCTCATACAGGGCGACGGCCGCCGCATTGGACACATTGAGGCTCTCGAAGCCGCCCGGCATGGGGATCCTCGCCAGGACGTCGCAGTGTTCGGCGACAAGACGGCGGATGCCGTCGCCTTCGGAGCCCATGACCAGAACGGTCGGCCGGTGATCCAGCGCATTCTCCAGCAGTTCCTCGGACGAGCCATCCAGCCCGACCGCCCGCCAGCCGAGATCGGCCAGCCGCTCCAGCGCCCGGGACAGATTCGTCACCCGCGCGCACGGCAGGCGCTCCGTCGCCCCGGCCGCCGCCTTGGCGAGCGCTCCGGCCAGCACCGGCGAATGCCGGTCCTGCACGATGATTCCCCGCGCGCCGAACGCCAGGGCCGAGCGGAAGATGGCGCCGACGTTCTGGGGGTCGGTCAGCTGATCCAGCATGACGATGATTCCCTCGGCCGGATCGGCGAAGTCCTCGAGCGCCACGCCTTCCAGCGGCTGGACCTTGAAGGCCAGGCCCTGGTGCACCGCGCCTGCGGGCAGCATCCGCTCCAGCGCCAGCGATTCGATCACCTCGACCTTGTGGCCGTTGGGGATGCCGTCGCGTTCCAGCTCGGCGGCGCGATCGGCGGTCGCCAGCAGACGCCCCATGCCCTTGCGCGCCGGGTTCGCCAGCGCCGCCAGCACGGGATGACGGCCCCACACGAAGCCGTCGGCGTCGACCTTGCCCCGCCCGGCGCGCGGCGCGGCGGTGGAGAAGGCCTTGGTTGGCGGATTGGGGTTCCACCCACCGCGGTCGGGGCCGCCCTTGGGCGGCCCTTTGGACTCTGGCGAAGCGTCGCCGGACCGGCCTTTGAAGGCCGGTTTGCCGGTCGGCTTTTGGCCCGATTTCCGGTCGTTGCGTTCTGGATTTCTCGACACTATAAGACGCCCTCCGATTTGGAGCCCTAGGGCTTTCGGGTCTGGCGCTCCCTCTATCTCAGGCGTGTCCCGACCCCGAAGCCTTTTGTTCCGACGCCGGTCGAAAGATTGGTCAGGGATGGTTCGGACGGATCGATAAGGCGCGCTGGGGGAATGTCCCGAGTGGCAAAGGGGGGGGACTGTAAATCCCCTGCGTAAGCTTCGCAGGTTCGAGTCCTGCTTCCCCCACCACGCGCTTTCGATACGGACGACAGGGTTTTCGATGACGATCAGCTGCGGAAGTTTCTTTGTGAAAACAAAAGACTGCCGTGGTTTCCGTGCGGGTATAGTATAATGGTAATACAGCAGCCTTCCAAGCTGAATATGTCGGTTCGATTCCGTCTACCCGCTCCATATTTTTGATAAGCACCAGCGCCCCCGAGCCGGGCCATCAGGAGTTTGGCCATGGCCAAGGAAAAGTTCGAACGTAACAAGCCGCATTGCAACATCGGCACGATCGGTCACGTGGACCACGGCAAGACGACGCTGACGGCTGCGATCACGATGGTTCTGGCCAAGGCCAG